>JAISKG010000026.1 GCA_031261015.1 Dysgonamonadaceae bacterium
AATATTTTTTTTATATCCTCTTTTTTTGAGGAAGTGGTTTTACTCATAGAATCCGTTTTAGTATTTGTCTTTATTTCAGCATCTATATTCCATAATTTAAGGAACCAAATCAAAGAATTCAGCTTTTTGCGGTCTATTTTGTTTTTTAGTACTAATTCTGTCATAATTTGTATTTTGGATAGCACAAAGATAAGGATTATTTTATTACAACAAACATTTATTGCTTCTTAATATTCGGCAAAAACGCCGTTATCAACCCAATCAACGGCAAAAACGAACAAATCAAGTAAACGTAGTCAATGCTCGTTTGGTCGGCTAATTTTCCCAAAAAAGCGGAGGCAATCCCCGCTACGCCGAATGCGAAACCAAAGAAAAGGCCGGCAATCATCCCCACTTTGCCCGGCATTAATTCTTGGGCATAAACCAAAATAGCCGAGAACGCCGACGAAAGAATAAAGCCGATGCAAACGCTGAAAACGCAAGTCCAGAATAGGTTTAAATGCGGCATTGCCAACGAAAACGGTGCGACTCCCAAAATGGAAATCCAAATCACATATTTGCGACCGATGCGATCGCCGATCGGCCCGCCGAGAAATGTGCCGACCGCAGCCGCAAACAGATACAGAAAAAGAAAATATTGCGATTGCTGAATCGTTACGCCGAATTTATGAATCAAATAAAAGGTGTAATAGCTGGTAATGCTGGCTAAATAAACGTATTTCGAGAAAATCAACACGAGCAGAATGCTGACGGCAAAAGCGACTTTTTTCTGCGAAAGCGGCGAAGAACTATCGGCTTGCTTCGGTTTCTCAACTGGTTTCAAGCGATGCAAATTGTTTTTGTACCAGCGGCTTGCGCGAAGCATAAGGGCAATCGCCACGACAGCCAGAAGCACAAACCAAATCAAATTGGATTGCCCGTAAGGAGCGATCACCAAGGCGGCCAGCAACGGGCCTAAAGAACTGCCGAAATTTCCGCCGACCTGAAAAATGGATTGCGCCAAGCCGCGTCGCCCGCCCGAAGCCATGTAAGCCAAACGCGAAGCTTCGGGATGCAAAACCGAAGATCCTGTGCCTGTGAGCGCGACGGCAATCAACACCATCGAAAACGAATTTGCAAACGAAAGCAAAATCACTCCGACCATTGAAAAGCACATACCAATGGGTAAAGAATAAGGTTGTGGTTTCTTGTCGGTGTACCAGCCAATTACCGGCTGGAACAAGGACGAAGTTAATTGAAAAATAAAAGTGATCATGCCGATTTGCGAAAAATTCAGCGACAACGATTGTTTAATCAGAGGATAAATGGCCGGAATCAACGATTGCAAGGTATCGTTGGACAAGTGCATAAAACTAACAGCCAACAATACGGTAAACGCCGTATTATTAGCTGCTTGTGTGATATTTTTCTGACTTTTTGCCTTCATTTGAGGGCAAAGGTAATCAAAATTTCAAAACAATGTTTGTCCAGATATTGGTTCCTGCTTGCGGAAAATAGGCTTGATCGGTGTAACGTTCCAGTGAGCCGTCGGGATGCCGGTAATAATAACTGCCTGTCCAGCCGTTGCTTTCGTATTCTTCGTTGAACAAGTTGTTAATTAACAAATTAACGGAAAATCCTTTCATCCCTTTTACTTGAAAATCGTAGCCTATTCGCACATTGTTGACGAAGTACGGATCAAGGCTTCGCTTGTCGCTGCCGGTATTGTCTAAATATTGTTTGGCGACGTAAAGCGATTGCAAAGCCGCGTTGAAAGCTCCTTTCCGAAAGCTCAGTAGACTGCCGGCAATCCATTCGGGAGAGAAAGAAATTGGCGTAGTTTCATAATTATCCGCTTGTTGCCCGGTTTCTAAATGCCAATCGTCGCCGGCATACACGCTGACGTATTCCGTGTAATTTTTGATTCGGTTATGACTCCAGGTTGCGTTTCCGTCCCATTTCCAGTTTTCGCTGATGTGGAGGCCGAGCTGTACTTCGATTCCTCGCCGGTAACTATCCGGAACATTGGAAGTTAGCGGTTCGCCGATGTCGTTCACTTTGCCGTTTAAAACCAATTGATTTTTGTAATTCATCACGTAAGCGTTGAGGGTGGCCGAAACAATGCCGTGTTGAAATTTATAACCCAGTTCAAAATCCGTCAAACGTTCTGCCTGAGGCTGTTCGCTGTTGACAGCATCCGTATAATTGTTGCGGTTCGGTTCGCGATGCGCTACGGCGACCGATCCGTACACTTGATTTGCGCGGTTGATTTGAAATAATGCGCCGGCTTTCGGATTGAAAAAATGGAAAACCGGATGAGCATCTAAGATTTGCATCGCATTGGCCTGCGAATCCCACTTACTGTTCTGTCCGTCCATACGATAGTCGATGAAGCGATATTGTGCGTCGCCGTAGAGATTCAGTTGTTTTGTTGCTTGATAATTTCCTTTCAGATAAATTGTTGCATCGGTTTTCTTGCTTTTGCTCCGGTAAAATTCGTGATCATCGGTATTGCCTATTTCCTTTACCCAAATCACTTTGCCGAAATGCCGGCCGTCGTATTGGTTCGCGCCGCCGCCCAAAGCTGCATTCCAGCGGTTCTTGTTGTAATTCAAGGAGAAAATCATTCCGCCGAAATCGTTATCCAAGTGTTTTTGACGGATCAAATCACTTTTAGATGCGCCGGTTTCTTCCGGAGAAAATCCGTATTCTTTCAATTTTCGATTCAATTTATATTCTTCGTAATAGCCTAAACCGCGTGTGTAGTGGAGAGCGACATTCAAATTCCAATCGGGATGCAGTTTTTGAATCCAACTCAATTGATAATGCCTTTGCTGGTAATTATCGGTTTGGTCGGCATAATACAAAGGATTTCCGTTAGAGTCGTCGCCCATGTATCCGCAAGGATTGTAGGTTCGCCGGCCGGGAATCAGCGGATCGGAAAGGATATAATCGGGAACACCGTCCCAGGCGTGGTAAGTTTTCTCTTTTCCTCCGAAAGTGATTAATTTAACTAATGTATTCTCGTTAAAATAAGCGCCTTGAGCAAAATAAGATTTCAAATCGGCGGAAGCGCGGTCGATAAATCCGTCGGAAGTGATCGACGACAAGCGTCCGTCGAACGCCCAATGATTGTGCAAAACGCCCGTGCCGGCTTTCAACGTAGCTTTTGCTGTGTTGAACGAACCATAGCCGCCGTCGAGTTCGCTATAAGCCTCCATCGGAATCGCTTCGGTTTTCATGTTGATGCTGGCTCCGAAAGCGCCGGCGCCGTTGGTCGAAGCGCCCACGCCGCGTTGGATTTGCAAATCTTGCAGTGAAGAAGCAAAATCGGGCATGTTCACCCAGTACACGCCGTGCGATTCCGAATCGTTCAGCGGGATGCCGTTGGCCGTGATATTGATACGGTTAGCATCGGTCCCACGTACGCGAAAACCTGTATAGCCGACTCCCGTTCCGGCATCCGAAGTCACAATTACCGAAGGAGTTAGCGTTAAAAGAAACGGAGTATCCTGCCCGAAATTGAAAGCTTCGATTTCCTGTTTCGTTTGATTGGAATACGCCATAGGCGTTTGAGCGTTTGCACGGACAGAAATCACCTCCACTTCCTGAAGATAAAATCCTTTTAGACTGTCTATTGCACTATCTTCTGCATGAAGAGAAAAGAACGACAGCGCGGCGGCTGTCCATACTAAAAAAAACCTTCTCATTGTAATTAAAAAATTAAGTTTGTTAATCTGTTTTACAATTCCAAAGGGGAGTGTTGAGAAAAGAATATTCTTGTAAAAGAAACTTGCCGGCCGGCAATCTTTGTCCCTACGCAAGCATTAACTCGTTCAGGTTCAAAGGGTATGATCTCAGCCCTTGTGGG
>JAISKG010000074.1 GCA_031261015.1 Dysgonamonadaceae bacterium
CACTACGAAGAAAAGACTTTCTCCGGAATCTATCCGCGCCGGATTGGAACAATTAGTAGCGTACGCTCTCGACAAGCGGTCATTGACGGCGAGAATCGGATGATTTATCATTTTGCTGATTCCGCTTTGCCGTTTGATCCGAATAGCTATCAAATTCCCAGCCTCGTAATTAACGTCGTTTTCCAGTCCGGAGAATTAAACGGACGAGATTTTGAAGTCAATTTCAATTCTGCTACACATGAGTTTGAAATCATAAATCAGTATCCGGAAGGTTTCGACCAGTTGCCCGGCGGCCCCTTGGTTCCGACGGCCGGCGACGAATATATTCTGTATAATCTCAGAATGCCGTCCGAATACTACGCCTTAGCCGAACAGGAATTTGCCGATGCCGTTTCGGAATATATGCAAAAGCATAACCTTGACAAGTCCATTTATCAGGGCGATACCGATTACGTGTACGTGCAGAAAGAAAATTTGTCGTTGCGGGTCGGTCAACGAATACGGCTCGAAAGCGATCAGTATTTTCCGAACGGATACCGGATCAGTCGAATTACGGCGATTTCGCAAAAGGTCAACAATCCGGCACAAATGACAGTCAGTTTTTCAGATGTGATTGCGAAAGGCGTTATTGCTACCATCGAAGAAAGTATAGATAGCGTGATGACGTTTGCCCGCGCGAACACACTTCCGGGAATTATTAAAACGTGGCAAAGTACGGAACCGACAGATTACAACTTGTTTTCCGCCCTTCGCGTACTTCGTGAATGTATTAGTAAAAAAGTAAACGATACGGCAGCCGGATTGATCCGGTTTGCCGCCGGAGCAGAATTTGGAGATTACCGGCCAGCACAATCCGGAGCGGGTATTGATCAGGCAGGAAATTCGGAATTTCTTACGACCGTCATTCGCAACATGTTGCGATCACCGGTATTTATTGACGGATTTTTCGGCGAGGGGTTTGGACTTTGGAAAGATGAATCCGGCGTCGCGCACCTCACTGTTGATAAACTGCTTGTCCGGCAAACGATGTCGGTAATGGAACTGCTTGTGAATAAGGTTCGATCGGTTGGCGGTCAAATCGTTGTTTCGGCAGCTAACGGGAAAATTTCCGAAGTCGAGCAAGTCGGTGATAATTACATAATCTCGTTTGAGGACGAAAATATGTTTGTTGCCGGCGACCTTGTAAGGTGTTCTGTATTTACCGGAAACGAATTGAAAT
The DNA here is from genome assembly GCA_031261015.1 of Dysgonamonadaceae bacterium. GTDB lineage: Bacteria > Bacteroidota > Bacteroidia > Bacteroidales > Azobacteroidaceae > Azobacteroides. The sequence goes on from JAISKG010000074.1 coordinate 1,220, forward strand.
CATACTGGGTAGAAGTATCCGAAACCGACGGCAATTCTATTACCGTTTCGGTGTCGGAATTTGGTGATCAGGTTCCGGCAGCCGGCGACGAGTGCGTATTGATGGGAAACACAATCAACACGCTCCGTCAAAATCTTATATCTATTTCGGCAACCGAAGATGGTCAACCACGAATCGACGTGCTTAACGGCGTACATGATAAGAATTTTACCGGCTGCCTTCGCGCACGGCTCGGCAATCTGGACGGTATTTACGACAGTTGGTTTCCCGCGGATAACCAACCGCACGGCGACGGACTGTACGCCGATAATGCCTATTTGCGTGGTACGTTTTTGCTTGTTACCGGCGAAGACGTATTGACAAAGTTTCAGATCACGGAAGGGCTTATTCAGTCCTCCATCGAAAGCATCCGGCAGGATTTCTTGGAAGACAAAGGTTTCCTGAGTAATCCCATGTTTTGGAACGGCTTTGAAAAATGGGATACCGGCGTTGCCGGCACAACAAGTTATTTTGCAGCCGGAGGCAAATGGCTTTATTTCAACGGCGGCCTGTACGGAACAAGAGGCGATCACGCCGAAATCCGGATAGATAACGGCCGAAATGTTGTTTTCTTTAACAATACGTTCATTAAGCAGTATAATGCTAATTTACATGGGAAGCCGGAATTTTCAACCAACGCGGACGGCCTGAAAGAACCTTGTCCGGTTTTCCTTACCTTTTTTTATCGCTGTCAAAGCGAAGGTACTCTTAATGTGGCATTTGAAAGCGTCAACAAAGCTGGCTTTATTAATTTTTCTTCCATGCAAATTGAGCAAAACCTGACCGCTACGGATGGCTATAAACAGTTTGTTGCTTCCGGTCTTTGGAACGGCTCCGGCGACTTCAAATTGTCTTTTACTGGAGAAATTTACATTTACATGGTCATTTTGAGCACTGACCGCGTCGAGGCTTTAAAATATCAATACAGAACGCTTTTTGAGCAAAGCGACAAATTGATCAAGATAGCTGCAACTAACTTTGACATAAATGGCAATCCTTTGCAATCTTCTCAAATTGTCACCAAAGCGGATATGAACTTGCTGACGTCCAATTTGTACGGAGAAGACGGCAATTTAGTAGAAGGCGCCGGATTGATAACCAAGTCCAATATGGCCGGAATGTTTGCAATTGATTCCGAAGGCAATATTGCTTCGTTTGTCGGAGCTTCAAGCGAAGGAGTTAAGATCAGGGCGGCGAATATAACGCTTGAGGGGCTTGTGACGGCTAATGAAAACTTTAAAATCCTTACCGATGGCTCTATTCAGGCTAAAAATGCAGAAATAACAGGAACTTTCAGCAGCAATTTATCCGGTAAAAAAGTAGTCATAGACCCGTCGGCGGATTCAAAAATAAAATACATCGACGGCAACAATAACACGATTGCCTCGCTTGCTTTTTATGACGATCAGGTTTCCTATCCCGGCAATCCTATAATTTATGGGATTTTAAACTTGGCGCGATATGATAGCGGCAATCTCTCCAAACTTCTGTCGATTGATCCGCACACGGGTATTAAATTGACGGATTATGTCGCCGGAAAAGTTTACAAGGTCGATTTTGTAGAACTATAAAATAAAAGAATCATGAAAAAAATTAATTTCAAAGAGTTTAAAGTGTTTACGGACATTTCCAAAACACAAACAACCGTCGGCGATGCGCGCGAGTCGTTCGCCAACATATTGTACACGCGCTTTTCCGGTGTTCGGGCAAAGAATTTGGCGTTGAAAATTTTCAATGCCGAAGGAGAAACAGAGTTAAGCCCCGAAGATGTGGAGCTTGTAAAAACAGCCGCCAACTGCTACTGCGTGCCGGCTTTTATTGATTCGATTGAAGAACAATTAAATAATTGATATTATGGCTATTTCAAACGAAGATTTACAATACGTCATTACAGAGGTATTGAAGGTAATAAAACAGCAATCGCAGGACGTGGCCGAATTGCCCGTTGTCGGCGATCTGACAGATGTTAATGCGCTGCCTGCACTGAAGAACCAAGCAGTTGTTTCCATTCCCATATCTTTGCTCGCCCAGCCGGCTATGGAAGCAGCTGCAGCAGCTGACGCGGCGGCGTACATAGCCTACATTAGGGCGCGAGAGGCCGAAGCAGCGGCAAAAGCGGCCAACGAAGCAGCCTTGCAAATTGGAGAAGTGATGCAAATTACATTTACCGAAGAGGACGGAACAACCGACGAAGTACGGGTTCTTCTGGCCTCAATGCAGTACGGTTCTTATCAAGACAGCGGGCATGGACTTGGAATGATTGGTGTCTGGGATGTATAATTTTAAAAATCGAAAAGATGAAAAAGTTACGACTATGTCATAGCATGTGGACTTTGCCGGCTACCGGAACCCGCTGGGGCATTAGCAATCAGCTCAATGCCAATATATGGCTGTATGCTAATTCGGTTGCATACGCAAAAAAAAACGGATTTGAAATCGCATTGCATACCGATACACAAGGGAAGGAAATTCTCGGCTTCCTGCCATACGATGAGATTCATTTAACACTGAATAACATCACGGCTCATAAAAATTTCTGGGCAATCGGTAAGATTTTCGCGCAAGAAGCCGAGCCGTTGGGTTCAATTCATATTGACGGCGACGTTTTTATTAAAAGGCCGGACACGATCGACATGAAACTATACGCCAAAACTGATCTGATCGTTCAAAATACCGAACGTGCCGGATTTATTTATCGAGGAAATCTTGATCATGTTAAACACGCCTTACTGCATGCTCGAAAACACGATCTTTATGAGATGGTAAATTTTGACAGAGGTACTGCTTATTGCTGCGGTATTGCAGGGTTCAACAGTCGGGAATTGAAGGATGCTTACATAGCGGGTTACAGAGAGTTGTATAACATACTTATGTCTGATCCGGATTTTCTGACTGCGTTAAAAAACGGAACGGAGATGTGTCCGGATTTGGTTCTTGAGCAGTATTGGTTAGAGAGTGTTGCCCGCCTGCAACGTGCCAATCCGTATATTTTGATTGATGCGACCAAGATTTATGAGCATGCGGAAAAAATCGGCTTTGTACACGTGATCGGGCATGTCAAGTACGAAGAGGAAAATCGCCGCAAGGCAAAGGAGAATTTAAAATTATTAGATAAAAAATTGTATAATCAATTAATGGAAAGGGAAAAATATGCTTAAAAAAATTGAATTTGAATATAAAGGAGTAACACGAACGATTGATCTTGAATCGCTGTTTGAGGTAAACGAAATTCGCTTATCGTCGTCGGGAAATATATTCGGAGAGAGTTATTTACCCTGCAATGGAGGACTTGTGCCAGCCAGCCAGTATCCGAAATTTGCGCCTGAAATGAAGTTAGAAGCTCAAATGATTGCGTATCAGCCGGTCGCCGGACTAACTATTGATGCTATTATGGCGACAAACGGTAAAGTATTCATTGCTGTTTGTAAATCGACTAACGAGAATGACAATGCTGCTTTTTTTGCTTATTCTAAAAATCTAAGTGATTGGACTAAAGTTGTTTTACCGGGTCGAACATTAGGACTTAAATATTTGTCCGAAAACGGAGAATTTGTTATACGTTTAGCAAATAACAAAATAGCACATTTTTCTAATCCGGAAAATGTTCAAATTGCGAATTTAAGTGTTTTAGATTTTGATTATCTTGGTGGTATGTATTATATTATTACCAGCGGGAGTATTTTGATGGGAAATAACTGGAATGACGGATTTACACCTGTTCTGACAGGAATAACTAATCCCATGCAAATATATTGCATCAACGGCGTAATATTTGTATATGGATATAATTACTATGCCTCTCAATATTATGTAAAATATTCGACCGATGCAGGGCAAACGTGGGCGAATATAGGAGGAGTTAACAATATGGTTAAAAAAATAGTTGGATCCAAAGACGGACGAATTTTTATACTTGAAAATTTACAAATCTACGAAATCACAGATCTATCTACCGCTACGTTGCTTTTTAATTTATCTATTGATAACACAATAGGCTCCATTTTGGACTTCGAGTATCTGGATAATATAGATCAATTTATTGTTCTCGGAAACGGCGGTTATGCTTATGTAGATTTGTCCGGCAATACAAGTGATGTATTTCCCGTCGCGGTTTCATCCGGGGCAGTTTTACGCTATGACAGGAATACAGAACTATGTACTTTTTTAGCGCAAAACAATAGCTTTTGTAACTGTAAACCGCACTTGCCTGAACTTGAAAACGGTTATGTTAAAGTAAAATAAAATCATGGGATACAAAATCGTTTACAACAGGCTCATTCCTTTTAAAGGATTCACAGCTATTAATTTATGTGGATTTATATTTGTTCGCAAAGGTATGAATATAGATTGCACTACTCTTCAACACGAAAGGATTCACTCAAGGCAAATGGAAGAATTAGGCTATGTCTTTTTCTACATCTGGTATCTTTTGGAGTGGATTATTAAATTGTTTTTTTACGGGAAAAACAGTTATTGGAATATTTCCTTCGAGCGCGAAGCTTATTTCGGTGAAGATGGGTTGTTTTACATGTGGAACCGGAAAAAGTACGCATTTATGAAATATATTTTTAAACCTGCGCCGGGAATAGATACGTAAAAAGGCCCCCGACTTTACCTCGGTCAAGTTTCTCAGGCAAAACCGGAAATAATTAAGGTGATCACAACACCAAGCCGAAGGCAATAAGCCTTACGGGTGTTGTGATCACCCTGTTATTTTAAAAATTGCCTGAGAGATGGCAAAAGTAGTAATTTATTTTTTAATATAAAATTTATGAGAACCCCAATTGTTTATTATGGCGGAAAACAGACGATGTTAAAGCACATTCGTCCGTTGATTCCTCAACACGATCTTTATTGCGAGCCGTTTGCCGGAGGTGCGGCTGTATTCTTCGACAAGGAGCCGGCAAAGGTCAATGTCATTAATGACCTGAATGCTGAGTTGATAACTTTTTACCGCGTTGCGACTACACAGTCGGAAGCGTTCAAGAAGGAAGTTTTGCGAACGCTGCATAGTCGAAAACAGCATGAGCATGCGTGGTATATCTATAATCATTCATCATTTTTTACCGATGTACAGCGCGCGTGGGCGGTCTGGGTGCTTTCTAAACAAGGATTTGCAGGACAGCTATCTTCATCGTTCGGCTTCGATAAGTCCGAGGGAAGACATCCTAAAAAAGTGCAAAATGCAAAACTTATTTTTTGCGATGAGTTAATAGATTTGCTCAACCGAGCTACGATTGAATGCGACGATGCGTTTAGCATAATCAAGCGTTATGATTGTACTGCAGCATTTCATTTTATTGACCCGCCTTACGTTAACAGTAATATGGGGCATTATAACAATATGTTTAACGAACAGAATCTTAACGAGCTATTACAATTATGTTCCGGCTTGCAGGGAAAATTTATGCTTACCATGTATCCCAATGATCTGATTAAAGAGTTCTCCGATCACTTTGTCTGGCAAATTCATGAAGTAGAGCGGCAAGTTTCGGCATGCACAGCTAAGCATAGACGACGGCAGGCGGAGTGGATGGTATGTAATTATTAAAATGAAGTTAACTACTCATCTCGTGCAGTGAACGAAAGTAAGATTAACAAAAAAAACTACCAAGGCAAAACGACTTTCCCTCGATTGTAATTCAAGTTCTTATAACGGCATAAAGGTACGACTTTTTTTTGAGTGTTTTTTTTCATGCTGTTTGAACGGCATTTAAAGAGTATTTAAATTTGGCTTTTGTGTGTTAATTTATCGCTTTTAGTTTTTGCTCAAAAATTCGCGTTTGGTTTTTGTTGGTCGCCGCTTTTGGTTTTGCGCGGATTATAATCGCAAAAACAGTGCATTCATCTGAGGATTGCGGGTCAAGCCCGCAATGACAGATAAGTGAAGCGAAGCGACTCGGGCAATGCCGCAAAAACAACAGAGGGCGCCCTCAAGCGCCCTCCTTTCGATCATCTTCTAAAACGATAATTTATAAACTAATAGCCTTATTAACTCGTTGTTTATTGCGTAGAACCATAAAAGTTCCATAGAGCAGGCCCATGCCGAGCAGCAGAGCTACCGGAACCGGACCGACAGGATCGCTTACCTCGCCGCCGGAATTTCCACCGGGACCCGGAGGAGGACCTACCCGCAAACTGCCTTCATCATTTGCTTGCGCAAAGGGATCCCCGAATTTGGTTGACGTTACCTGATCGATAGTGATCGTCCGGTCTGTTTTCTTGAACGACAAGGGAGCAGCTTCGGCCGAGATCGAAAACACAAACAGCATCGCTAAAACGATCCATTTATTTTTATAGGGTGTTGTTTTCATAACTATTCTCTGTTTACTTATTAATTACTTTAACAGTCTTAATTCCCTGAGCCGTAGTTACTTTCACAACATATACGCCTTGAGTTCCCAAAGAATTGAGCGTACATACGGGCGACGATACGCGAGCGCAGCTTTGTACTTCCTGCCCTTGCGCATTGTAAAGGACTACCGATTGAATCGGATTTGCAACCGTACTCGTGACACTCACGATTCCGTTCTTGCACAATACGTTTACTGCTTCCGCGTTCACGTCTTTACTGCCGGTCGGCGTGTTCGGAACAAACGAAATAAAGAAACGGTTTTCATTAGCCGCAGCCGAAGCCGTGTAATTGAAAGTATGTACATAAGAAGTCAAACTCGTAAGGTCGATTTGCGAAGGATTAGCTTCGGTATCGATCAAGGCGATTTGCGCATCGTAACGATCCATTCCGGTGAAAGTCAGGCTGATTTCGCCGTTGAAAGTTGTAGTCAAGCCCAGCGGAATAATGCCTTCGTTGGTATTGATAAAGTTACCCAGTACGGATACAGGATTTCCTTGAGCATCGGGTTTAAGCATATAGACAGCCGGAATATCGCTTGCCACATCTTGAACCATACGTGCGTCTCTTTCGCCGAATACAGCCGAGCCATCGGCGCGATTAGCGATGAAAGCGTGATAATTCCCAGCCGTGTTGCCGGCTGTAATTGCCAATAAATTATTCTCAGAAGCTGCGGCTCTCAAAGTGCCTTGTCCCGTTACATGAGTCTCAGTAGTAGCGCCATCGGCATAATTAATTTTAGCCAAGTTCAAATTAAACGTTTCCGCTAATGCAGTGTTGTTATCTAACTTCTCTACCACAAACGATTGCATGGGAGCAATTATTCCGTTGCTCAATCCACCTATGGCAAGCGGCTGCCCCGCACCGGTTTCTGGATTTATAATAGACCAACCGGCAAATTGCGATCCGACCAATACTTGGAAATTCGATTTGAACTTCGTCGAATGATCTTTATGCAACTGCCAGAAATGGATGCTGCTCATAAACGGATTACCAACCAAAGCAAACGTAGCGTTAGCCATCTGATCTCCTGTTCCGTCAAAGCCTGTTCCGAACGACAAAACCTCCTGTACGTATGCGTCGGACAAGCGATATGCGTTGTTGGTGCGAGCAACCGTTTCCGCCGGTTTAATACCATCGGCATTGACATAATCGTTACCCGATTTTTTGAAATAATGGAAAGTACTTGTACCTGTACCTGCATTATATTCATGGAAAGGATGGCTCTTAAAGAACGGATCCGTGGAAACGCTCGCAAAGAACGGTAATTGTAACTTGCCACCGGTCAGTTGCAAACCCTTACCTGCCTTAAATTCGTCCGGCATCACATAGTAAATGAAAGCGGTTCCCGCCGTAAATTTTGTATTCAGATCTTCAATCGTGTACCAATCGACCGCTCCGTCTTTCGGCTTCAATTCGCTGATATAGATTCTCGGCCAGCCTCCGAAAGTGAAATCGCCCATAAAAGCTTCCTTCACCGGAATTGACAAAGTATGCCAGTTGCTGTGAGTTAAAGCATTGTCATTGTCATTC
>JAISKG010000076.1 GCA_031261015.1 Dysgonamonadaceae bacterium
ATTGCGTTTGGTGATCGCGACCATGTCAATCGAAGAAATCAATTCCGACCGCGATAAATTCTTGGAAAACATCTCGAAAAACGTGGAAGCCGAATTGAAAAAAATCGGTCTGAAGCTGATTAACGTGAACGTAACCGACATCAAAGACGAATCGGGTTACATCGCCGCTTTGGGAAAAGAAGCTGCTGCTAAAGCAATTAACGAAGCGAAAGTGAGCGTGGCCGAACAAGACAAAATCGGTGAAATCGGAAGGGCCGAAGCCGAGCGGGATACACGTATCCGCACGTCGCAAGCGAACGCAACGGCCGTGCAGGGAGAAAACCATGCAAAAATTGAGATCGCCAATTCGGATGCGCTCCGTCGCGAAAAAGAAGCGGAATCATTGAAAATCGCCGTGACTGCCGAAAAAGTGCAGCAAGCCAAAGCGTTGCAGGAAGCTTACGCCGCCGAACAGCAAGCGGAAAAAGCGCGTGCCGAACGCGAACGTGCTACGCAACAAGCCAATATCATCGTACAGGAAGAAATCGAAAAACAGCGTAGAATCATTGAAGCTCAAGCACAAGCGGAAAAAATCAGGGAAAACGCACGCGGAGAAGCCGACGCCATTTTCGCCAAAATGGAAGCCGAAGCCAAAGGTCTTTTCCAAATCCTGACCAAACAAGCCGAAGGTTACGAGAAAATGGTAAAAGCAGCCGGCGGCGATCCGCAAAGCGCTTACCAATTGCTGTTGATCGAAAAATTGCCCGAACTGATTAAGACACAAGTCGAAGCCATCAAAAACATTAAGATCGACAAGATTACGGTTTGGGATGGAAATCAAGGAAAAAACGGTCAAACTTCCACCGCAAATTTCCTTTCCGGCTTGATGAAATCGATTCCCCCTCTGAATGATTTATTTAATATGGCCGGATTAAATCTCCCGGAATATTTAAAAGGAAAGGAATCACCGCAAGCAGATTCGCTTGAAGCAATAGTTGAAGAAGCGGAATAAACAGTAGCCCAAACAGAAACCAAGGGAATTTAAGATAAAATCGTCCGTATCAAAACTGCCTCTTTTCGTCAGTAATTGTATAGTTTCAAAAAGAAACAGAACGCAGAAAAACAACAGGAATGATTGCTTGAATTTCCCTTGGAAAAAGGGCGGCAACAAGATTCCAAAAGGAATAAAAACGACCACATTTCCAACTAAATTGACCATGCGTTCCCACAAAGAAAGATGAGCGCCCATCCAAAACCAGCGAATCGTAGCAAAAGGCGTTAAGTTATAGGAATAATCCGGCATGACGGTACGGTTGAAACCGAAAATCATCCAGTAAAACAGCAAGAAAGTATAACCGATTAGAATGCAGAGGATAAATTTAGTTCGCTTTTTCATTTACATTAATTTACATTAAAACCGATTCTTCTACGTTCCCTTTGTTCTATTTCCTGTTTATCTTTCTGTAAGAGATAATTAATCACTTCGTCAACATCTTCAAAGCGTTTATCATATTTATCTGCCAGTTCTTTTATTTTTGTAGTCAAATCTTTATGACTTAAAGTATATTGTCTAATAAGAATGAAAACTCGCATAATAGCAATATTTACATCAATCGCTTTTTGACTTCGCAAAATACTTGAAAGCATAGCAACACCTTGCTCAGTAAAGGCAAACGGCAATGCGCCTCCCAAATAACTTTTGGATGGTATCACAAATTGTGATACCATATCATCAACCTCTTTTTCTGTCATAACAAACATGAAATCAGGAGGAAAACGATTGATATTACGTTTTACAGCTTGCTTCAAGGCTCGGTTTTCGACTTCGTAAAGTTGCGCGAGATCAAAATCCAACATCACTTTTTGTGATCTGACTTCGCAGATTTTGTTTTGGATAAGTTGCAGTTCCATAATTTTTGTTTGGTTAGTCTATTTGTTTTTTTTATGCCTGCAAATGTAATAAAAAATTTCATTTATTTAAAATCGACTATATTTCCTAAACAGCAAATCGCCAATCAATAAAACCAAAACAGCAAATCCTGCAACGGCAATTATTGGATTAAAATTCCAGTAAATTCGGGAAAATGAAAACGTAACGTCCGGCGCCCAAAGCGCATAAACATAAAGCGCCAGGCAAGGAATGAGCACAATTCCGGCAACCGCTGCCGCCATTTGCCCAAAATTTTTCCACCGGATTTTCCGCTTTTCACGCAAAGCCGCTTTTTGAATTTTACTCATCAAACTGTCCTGAAAACCGGCTGAGGGAATTTCAGGAAGCATTTGTTCAAATAAATCCGTTAAAAACTTATCTTGTAAATCATTATCTTTTTTCATCCTGCATCAATTTATTCATTTCTAAAGCTAATTTTTTTCGTATCCGGTGCAATTTCACTTTCACATTCGACACGGAAAGCGCACTGATTTTGCTAATGTCATCCACCGATTGTTTTTCGCGATAGTACAAAGTGATCAAAAAAATTTCATCCGGCGGCAGCGTGTGCAAAGCCTGATCTAAATAACGCAATTTTTCCTCCGTTTCGCAAGCTTCAACATCTTCGTTAATTGCTTCCTCTGCAAGCGGCAAATGATCTTCGATCGTCGTAAAACAAATTTTCCGCTTGCGCAATTCCGACAAAGTCGTGTTGTAAGCGATACGATAGAGCCAAGTCGAAAATTCCGACTCTTCCTTGAATTGCTCCAACGATTTGAAAACCTTGATAAATACCTCTTGCGTAATATCTTCGGCATCTTCGCGATTTTCAACAATTTTCATCACAACCGTCAATACCATGCTTTGATATTTTTGTACAATACCGCTAAAAGCCTGCACATCACCGGCTTTCACGCGCTGTATATAAAAATGGTCACTGACGTTTTTCATTGTACATTGGACGCGAAACTTTTTATTTGGTTACAAATGTAACCGTTTTCGACAAACGGCGTCCAATGATTGTGAAAGAAAAAATAAAATATTAACTTTTTAATTGAATTTGATTATGAATCTACATGATTTGGTTCCTGTGTTTATTATTGGTTTTATTGTCTTGGGCATCTACAAAGTGATTGAAGTGCTGGCGAGAAGAAAAGAAAGAATGGCCATTATTGAGCGGTTGCCGGCGATGCTGAGCAACAACGAAGTGGGCAATACCATTCAGTTGCCTAACATTTTCTTTGGAAAATCCAATTCCGTTTTCAGTTCATTGCGTATGGCACTCTTGCTGATGGGTATCGGCTTAGGCTGTATGATCGCTTTTTTCGTGGAATATGGCCTAAGAGACAATGCAAGTCCAGCATTTTTAGCAAAAATGGAAGATATTAGCTTTGTTATCTATTTTGCTTTTATCACGATTTTCGGCGGATTAGGACTGTTTTTGACTTATTGGATCGAGTCGAAAAAGCGGATTAAGTAAAAATCTTCCTCTCTCCTATCCCAATCCCAAACAAAGCAAAATCGTATTTTACCGGATCTTCGGGACAAAACGAACGCAAAATGGCCGTCAATTCTTCTACGGAGCGACGGTCGTTTTGCTTTCGCGTTAAAACGCCCAATTCGCGAGCCACATTGCCCACATGCACATCCAACGGAATATACAATTGACTTGGTTTCAGTACTTTCCAAACACCTAAATCTACAATGCCGTCGTTGCGGACAAGCCAGCGCAAAGCTAAATTCAAACGTTTCAGAGCTGATTTTTCAAAATTAACCGGCAAGCATTTGGAATTGGTTTTCTCGCCGTTAGCGCTCGCCATTTCACGTTGTAGAATATGTGTAATCTCCCAAGCGTTTTGTGCATTTCGCTTTTGCAGAAGACTTTCGATGCTCTCGTTTTCCAAAAAGATTTTCCGAAAACCACGCAACATATATGCCAAATCCGGCTCGAAAAACGTGCGATGGATATTCGCCTTACCAAGCGCGCGATAATCTTCATTCATCACAAAATCGTAGGGATTATCGCCCATTTTGGCAAGCAGCCGGTCGGCGTTGCGCAAGATCATTTCGCGTTTGCCCCACGTGATGGCGGAAACGGCGAACGACACGACTTCGATGTCTTGCAGGCGTTGGTAGCGATGAGGGAACTGTACCGGATCAGTTTTGATAAACGACTTGGTATTAATATGCTGGACTTGTTCGTCTAAGAAGCTTTTCATTTTTCTTCCAACCAATTGATGACGAATTCATCATCAGGTAAAATATTAGGTGCAAGTACTTTAACAACATTTCCATTTCGATCGATCAAGTATTTTTGAAAATTCCACTGTACTTCCTTTCCCTCTTCTTTTTGAGAGGTAAGCCATTGATACAAAGGTGATATATCATCATCTTTGACTGATATTTTCGCCATAACAGGAAATGTCACACCATAATTTAAAGTACAAAATTGCATGATTTCCTCATTGGTTCCGGGTTCCTGCGCACCAAAATTATTGGCAGGAAACGCAATAATAGTAAAATTCCTGTCTTTATATTTATCATACAAAGCTTGCAATTGTTTGTATTGAGGTGTCAGTCCACATTGCGATGCAACATTGACCACCATTACTTTTTTGCCTTTCAACGATTTAAGTTGAAAATCCGTTCCATCGTTCGCTTCGACCGTGAACGAATAAAAACCGGCTTTCTGCGTACAGCTACAGATTAATACGGCTGCCATTAATACGAAGAAAATTTTGTGTTTCATAATTACTTGTTTATTAAAATATTATATAATTTCTTTTCCATCTTCAAACGTTTTATATTTCAATTGGGGCAACAACTCCGCTTTCATTCGCATAGTATCGCCGTAATACGAAACCCGTCCAATCTTGATAAAATCCTTTGTTAACAGACTTTTCGTACCGAACAAAAACGAAAAAATTTCAAAAATCTGCGCAGCTGTCAGTATCATCCACAGTGGCATTCGCCAAGGCTTGTGAAAATGCTTATACTCAGCCATTTTGTCTAAAAACTGCTGCAAAGTCTGAACGCCGTCGTCGCCAATATGATAAATACCGTTGGCAGCCGGATTGTCGATCGCCGCTGTCACAGCCGATAAAAAATCATCTTTGGAAATCAAATGAATAAAAGTTGGCTTTCTCCAAACACCTAACAAACAGCGTTTTCCGAACCATTCTGCAGCATTGGGCATCAAAATTCCCCGTCCGTAAACCATTCCCACGCGCAACGAAATAGCTGTGATTCCGGCCTTTCCGCATTTCTTAAACAAGTCTTTTTCTTCCTGTAAACGGGTTCGTGCATGAACGGAAATAGGTTGACCATCCAAACGTCCGGTTGCCGGCTGTTGCGGTGTCGTTTCGCCTTCCACATGCGGAAAACTGATCAGAATTATTTTCTTGACTTGCTGTTCGATTGCCATATCCAGCAAATTATTGAAATACAAGGTATTCGTTTCCGGAAGAAATTTTTGAGGATTTGCCTTAAACAATACGCCGGCAAAATGCACAATCGTATCGACATTTTTCAACGGCTCGCGAAGCGTTTCTTTTTGTTTCAAATCCGCCCTGAAAACATGAATATTCGACTGTTTTTTTAATTCAGGCGCAACGTCTTTTTCGTGAATGAGTAAATACAAATTCCTATCTTTTAGATAATTTGCTAATAATCCGCCTAAATTGCCGGCTGCACCTGTGATTAAAATGGTAGGGTTGTACATAGATTAAGTTGATTTCTCAGAAACTTTTTCCATTCGCAAAGATAATCAATTTCTTGTACTAAAATTGGAAATCAAATCAATAACCACATATTCCGACTGTGTGCCGATGCGGAATTTCCCTCCCCAAATACCGATGCCCGAACTCACGTAAATGTGCGTGTCGCCCTTGCGTAAGTAACCGTGCGATTGTTCATACATAAGGTTGGTAATCAGCGAGATAGGAAAGATTTGCCCGTGATGCGTATGTCCCGAAAATTGCAAATCGATGCCGTTCTGCTCGGCTTCTTCGAGATGGAAGGGCTGATGATCGAGCAAGATAATCGGTTTGGAGCGATCGAGCGATTGCACCAATTCTGCAATCGGTTTGCGTTTTTCATTCGTTCGGTCATCTCTACCGATAAGGTAAAATTCGTCGTTGATCAATGTAGCCGAATCTCGCAAAACGGTAATACCTGCGCTTTGCATAAAAGCAAGCATTTGAGAGATTTGCGTTGTGTCTCCGATATATTCGTGGTTACCCAAAACCGTATAAACGCCATATTTGGTCTTTATTTTACGGAACGAAACATCCATCTTTTGTTCCAACAGCGGTTTCGTGAGATTATCTTTTATGTCGCCGGCAATCAGCACAATATCCGGCTTTTCGGCGTTGATTATTTCCACCCATTCGTCCAATTCCGTTTTACCGATACTGTAGCCCAAATGTAAATCGCTTATCGCTACAATTCGCAAGGGTAAAAATTTTTTTGCCATTATCGCAACCGGTAATTCTACCCTCGTTTTCTGTGTATAATGAATGTATCCGAAAGAAAAAATAACAGCAATGAATCCAAATAAGATTCCTATTGTCAACCAATTATGATATAAAATTGTTTTCATTGGAAACACCAACCGCAATAAATCCAACAAAAGAAATATCAGCAGAAGATAAATGATAATGAAAAAACAAGCCGTACCTATTTTATATACTACCGAAACAACAGGCGAAGGCAAAAAATAGCCGCCCATAAGTCCCGCAACAAGCGATAAAACCAACAACACCGCTACTACGATCAATAGAGGACGCACAATATTTCCTGCCGGGATAAGATGCCACAAACGGAAGAAAACGTAAAAATACGCTCCCAGAAAAACGGAAAGCATTAAAATGATCCTTACTGCCATATACTCTTGTTTATTTTTTTGAATATTTCTTATACAAAAAATCCACTGTAAACTGATTTACAGCGGATTCCAATTTTCTGCTCTCCCTCTTGGACTTGAACCAAGGACCCTCTGATTAACAGTCAGATGCTCTAACCAACTGAGCTAAGGAAGAATTTGCATTTATTTTCAAAATTGCGTTGCAAAGGTAAGGGTATTTTTCTAAATAAACAATATCTTTGCAAAAAATTTGCGAAACAAATGCGAAAACTTAGGATAATCAAAATGATAGCGCTTGGAATCATCGTGGCATTCCAAGTTTCGGAAGTAAATGCCCAATTATCGGATAGCCAACGATTTGAAGCATTGAAAAATTTGGATATATACAATTCCGTTTTCAAGGAAATGCTGCTGAACTATGTGGATACTTTGGACAGCGAAAAAATTACGCAAACCAATATTGCTTCAATGTTGAAACGGCTGGATCCGTACAGCGAATATATTCCGGAAGAAGATTTGTCTGATTATAAATTTCTTACAACGGGAGAATACGGCGGCATCGGTTCGGTGATTACCTCGAAAAAAGGCCGGATCATCGTTGTTGATCCATACGAAGGAATGCCGGCGGCCAAAGCCGGATTGCGACCGGGCGACGAGATTTTGTCGATCGACGGCGTGAGCGTGCAAGAGCAAACGACTTCATTTGCCAGCGAACGCTTGCGCGGCCCTGCGAATACTTCCGTCAAACTTCAGGTTTTGAAAGTGGGGGAAAGCGCGCCGAAAGAAATTGTTTTGCAACGCCAACATATTCAAATAGATCCGGTTATTTATTATGGTGTTTTGCAAGATCGTATCGGATATATTTGTCTGTCGGGTTTTACCACACACAGCGCGCAATCAGTCAAGGCTGCGCTAACCGACTTGATGAAGCGTTCGTCAATTCGCGCGTTGATTTTGGATGTGCGCGATAACGGCGGCGGCCTGATGGAAGAATGTTTGGAAATTCTGAATTTTTTTGTTCCGAAAGGAGAATTGTTGTTGTCGTTGAAGGGAAAAGTTTCGTCGATGGATCGCACTTACCGTGCTACACAGGCGGCGATCGCTCCCGATCTGCCGATGGCCGTGCTGGTGAATCACAATTCAGCTTCCGCTTCGGAAATTCTGGCCGGCGCGATTCAAGATTTGGATCGGGGCGTGATTGTAGGTACGCGCACTTATGGAAAAGGTTTGGTACAATCGACATTTCCCATTCCTTACGACGGAAAATTAAAGATAACGACAGCCAAATATTACATTCCGAGCGGTCGTTCGATTCAAGCGATTGATTATGCGCGGCGCGACGACGACGGACGGGTTTCGTACATTCCCGACAGTTTGACTTCCGTTTTTTATACAGCCAAAGGTCGCCCGGTGCGCGACGGCGGCGGAATTTTACCCGATTCGATTGTGGAAGAACCGAAACTTCCGAATTTGATTTACTATTTGGAAGTCAACGATTTATTTTTCGATTTTGTGGTGCAATGGCGCACCCGTCACCCAAAAATTGCTTCCTTGTCGGATTTCGTCGTGACGGATATGACTTATAATGAGTTTGCCGAGTTTGTCAAATCCAAGGATTTCACTTATGATCGACAGAGCGAGAAGGCGATGAAAACGTTGAAGGAAATTATGCAGCTGGAAAATTATTGGGATACGGCATCTGCTGAATTTCAGGCGCTTGAGAATAAATTGAAGCCGGATTTGGATCGGGATTTGAATTTATATAAGGCAGAGATTGCGCATTATTTGGGATTGCAGATCATGAAGCAATATTATTATGCGAAGGGGCAGCAGGTGTTTGATTTGAAGAGAGATCCGGTGGTGGAAAAGGCTTTAGAGGTTTTGAGTGTCATCAAATAATCCGGCTTTTCCTCAAATATTCCTTATTGAATTTAGAGGAATAGGCGTAAACCAACGATCCGCCCTTGATCGTTTCGATGATCGACTCGGTCACCTCTTTCGGCAAGGCGGGACATCCCCAACTCCGCCCCAGACGACCGCTCTGAGCAGCTTCCCAACTGCAATAATTGGCGCCATGAATCACGACTTCCCGCGCTTTGGCATTGTCGTTGATCCCAGCTTCTAATCCGTCAAGTATCAAGGACAAACCGTTATCTCCGTTGTAAGTTTCTTCAGTGAGGAAAAAGCCCAGCGAACTTTGTTTCGAGCCGACTTTATTGGAAAAAGAGGTCGCATAAACATCGCCGCTTCGTTTCCCATGCGAAACCAAGGATTTAAACAGTACTTCGCGATTTTCCAAATCAATCACAAAAAAACGGTTTTCGGTAGAAGGTTTACTGAAATCGATCAAAGTCAAAATCGAGTTATCCATTTTGAGTTTGTTATAACCTTTCATCGCTTGATAAAACGCCTGATAATCCACCTCTTTATTCAAATGTAAATCTTCGTATAATTGGCGGCACTCAGTCAACTTGATCGAAACGGGCGGTAATTCATTTGCCGGTTGATCGTTGTTGTTGGCTAAGAGGGTAAATAATCCGAGTATGATGCCGAAAAGGGTTAGAAATAATTTCGTTAGTTTTTGCATATTCAATTAGTTATTCAATTACATACACCAGACTTTCATCAATGGGGAAATTATCATAAATGAATTTAGCATGAGAAGCGGCGTTGCGCACACACATGTGCGAGCGGGGAATCGTTCCCAAAGTCGGACTAAACTCAATGATCTTTGTATGAGGCAGATCGACCGGAACGCCATGCAGGTAAGCGCCGTCGCAAAAACGGTTGGCCCATGGAGCGTAACCTTCGATGCGCGTAGTTCCATCCACATAAAATTCCATTTTTTCTTCTTTCTGTTGGATAACAAACAATCCCAATGGCGTCGGTTTTTCCATCGGCGGATGGTGAGCGCCTGTGGTACAAGGATTCATGCTTCGCACTCTCCACACGTCGCCGACTTTTTCAAAAGTCGCGATATTTTGATTGTGCCGGTCCACAACTATGACTTTGGCAAAAGCCGGAATGCCTTCGATCGAATGAATGTATTTGATAGGAATAAAGTAATCACCTTGGAAATTTGTAGTTTGTACGCGAACGAAATCGTTCTGTGTTTCAAGGATTTTTACCAGCGAGCCATCGTAATCGTAACGTTCGGGCGTTTCCAAATCTCCGGCGGCATACAAAGGAACGGATTGCTTGCGATCGATGCCATAATTGTCCGTATCGGATTTGTATTCGTTTTTGTGATGAATTTTGGTCAGCGGTGGCTCGCCGTTGATATTCTTTTTATTTTGAAGCACTGCCCAAGCATTATTGTTTAAATCCCGGAGCGAGTCGGTAGTTGCCAAGCAATTTTTAATTTTGTTCCATTGAAACACCCGCACGGTATCCTGGTAAGGATAAGTATCCGCCAACGTGTGTTGCGTATAAGTCAATTCCTTTTCTATGACAACTTCTTGATTTTTAACATGCTTATTTTCAATATGTTGAGTCATAGCCTTGTCACTAACAGATTCTTTATCCGCTTCGCTTTTTTTAGTGTTGGCACATACGCTTAAGGTGAAAAGAATGAGCGCAATATATAAAAATGTTCGATGTTGCATTTTTCAAAAAATAATCAATTTACAAATTTATAAAATTATTTTTGAAAAATGCAACGTCTTCTGTTACTTTTTATTATATTAACATTTTTTGTGTGCGATTTTAGGCCGGCAGGCTGGCATCCTGATAGTAAAGCGATTCTGTGAAATGCGGAGCTTTCGCCGAACTTAAGCGATTAATTATTTGCATATTACGCTCAACGTGGGGGCGAATGTTTTTTTATTCTCAAATTATTTCATCTGCCCAAAGTTTGTCTAAAAATACTTGCCACGGCAAAATTAAAATATTGCCAATAAGTCGTGGTAGCGGGTCGTTGCTGATAAGTATCTGTTTTTTAACAGCATATTCTTCAGCAAATGCTTTCAGCCCCTTTAAATGCTTAGTATCGGCGTGGTCGGTCGATTTTACTTCTACTGCAACTTCGTGGTCGCCAAGTATAAAATCAACTTCCAATTTTGAGGTTGTACGCCAATAACAAATCGAATATTCTTTGTCGGTGTAGCGGCTGTGTGCATAAATTTCCTGATAAATAAAATGTTCAAATGCCTTGCCGAAAAGTTCTGTTTTTGGCTCAATTTTACCTCTG
>JAISKG010000139.1 GCA_031261015.1 Dysgonamonadaceae bacterium
GAGCCGACTTTTTTCAGAAACGGTTCCCGCTTGTTGTTGAAAAGTAAGAATGCCAAGTTTGCCGAAAAGAAGGCGATTAAAAAACGTCAACCCAAGCCGTTCGTTGAGCCGACTTACAGCGAAGCGCTCAAGGAATTGCTCAATGTGACGGAAGCGTATGTGACAGAAAACCGGCTGAACAATGTTATCAGCAAGATTGGTCATGTATCCATTCCGAGAGAAATGGGAAAATTGATAGGGCTTTTCAGCAAAGACACTTTAGATGATTTTCTGAAAGAATATGGGAATGATTATGCGCTTTTGGAAAAGAGTGAACAGAAAATTGTGAATACGTATGTTAATAAACAAGCGATCGGCTTGATTAAAAAAGTGTATATGGGATTATGATTATTGATAATCAAGGGTTATTTTCCGATACAAAAATTCCTAAATATATTCCCCAACACCTCATCCGTCGAAATCTCCCCCGTTATTTCCCCAAGATAATGCATACACTCCCGAATATCCTGAGCAATAAAATCTCCCGAAAGATTGTTGTGCAATCCTTTTTCTACGCGACGGATAGACTCGAGCGCTTTGTTTAGGGCTTCGTAATGGCGCAAGTTAGTGACGATTATATCGTTCTCGTTTATTTCCGGCAAATTAGCGGCTTTGAGCAAAACCTGCTCCAACCTTTCGGTATTTTGTTTGTATTTGGCTGATAGATAGATTCGTTCCGCAGGAACGTGCGGCAAAAATTCTTCTTCAAGAATCGCTTGTTCTTCGGGACTGATTTTGTCGATTTTGTTGAAAACCAGAATCAGTTTTTTATGCTTGGTTTTCGGGATGATTTTGTCGGCAATGTATTCGATTTCTTTGTTAAAATGCGTAGTATCAATCATCCAAATGACAATTGAGGCTTGATCGATTTTCTGAAAAGTGCGGTTGATGCCGATTTTTTCCACTTCGTCGCCCGTGCTGCGGATGCCGGCCGTGTCGATGAAACGGAAGGTGATGCCGCGAATGCTGATAACGTCTTCGATCGCATCTCGAGTCGTGCCGTGGATGTCGGAAACAATGGCTTTGTCGTCATTCAGCAACAGGTTGAGCAAGGTGGATTTACCGGCATTCGTTTCACCGACGATCACTACCGGAATGCCATTTTTTAAAACATTGCCTACACTAAATGAGTTAACTAATTTAGACAGAACGTTTTTTATGCCGGTTGCCAAATCCGACAAGCGCGTACGATCGGCAAATTCTACATCTTCTTCGCTGAAATCAAGTTCCAATTCGATCAAGGAAACAAAATCGAGCAGTTGCGAACGCAATTGCTGCAATTCGCGACTGAATCCGCCTCGCATCTGGTTCATTGCCAAGCGATGAGCGGCTGCCGAAGAGGATGCGATGACATCGGCCACCGCTTCGGCTTGCGACAGATCCATTTTGCCGTTCAGGAAAGCGCGCTGGGTAAATTCGCCGGGACGCGCCAATTCGCAACCCTTATCTATCAACAACTTAAGAATCTCCTGCTGGATATATGGCGAGCCGTGGCAAGTGATTTCAACTGTGTTTTCGCCGGTGAAGGAATGAGGCGCTCGGAAAACGGACGCCACGACCTCGTCCAAAACTTCGTTGTTGCGATGTATTTGGCCGTAGCTCAACGTGTAAGGCGACTGATTTTCTACCGGCGCATCTTGCTTATGCGGATGAAAAATTTGATCGGTAATCCGGAAAGCTTGTTCTCCCGAAATGCGAATAACGGCTATTCCTCCCGTGCCGGAAGGCGTTGAAATAGCGCAAATAGTTGAAGGATTCATCGTTTTTAGTTTTAAACTTGCCTCACAAATATAGGTATAAAAATCGTATTCCATACATTTTTTTTACTGATTATTCTGTTTGTGAACAAAATTTATGTATTTTTGTTTTATAAATAGTGTATATTTTAGTAACTAATAAAACAAAATGAAAAAGACAATTTTAATGTTAACATTGGGTTTATTGATAATCCATTGTTCGGCGCAATCGACGGAAAGCGCTTTTACAAAACAGCATGAAATTACCGGTGGAGTTGGTTTGGTCAGCGATGCGCAGGTTTTATCCGTGTTGGGAGATTTATTTGCATCAGCCCTTACCGCAGGTTATGTGATCGAACCAGGGACGTACAATGTACTCTCGCCTAATCTCAATTATAGGTATTGGCTGAGCGACCGTTTTGCTTTGGGAGCCTCTTATACTTTTGATTATAATACCGTTAGAGTTCGCCATGACAATACGCCCAACGTGGCAGCCAACTGGAAAGATCATTCGCGCCTTTTTCATACCTTTGCGATCGAGGGCGTTTACAATTACGTAAGTAAACCGAGTTGGCAATTTTACGGAATGTTGGGCGCCGGAGTTACGATTGTACATATTTCCGATGTGCCGGTTGAGACCTGGGTGGGCCCGAATTTCCAACTCAGCCCATTCGGTATGAGATTCGGAAAAGATATTGGCGGTTTTTTTGAACTGGGTTACGGTTACAAAGGGATTTTAAATGCCGGAATTTCTTACCGGTTCTAAAAAATTGATACATATAAAAAGAGCAAACATTGTATTATAACTTGTTTGCTCTTTTTTTAATGCATTGAAAATAAAATACTTATTTCATATTGTGGAAAATGTTTTGAACATCTTCGTCTTCCTCAAATTTGTCCAGCAATTTGTCCAAAGTTACTCGCTGTTCTTCCGTAATTTCCTTATAATCATTTGGTATCCATTCAAATTCTGCGCTGTGAATTTCAAATCCATTGCTTTCTAAATATTTTTGAATGGCCGAATAAGATTGAAATTCGCCGTAAATCAGAATTACGTTTTCTTCTTCGTCGAATTCGATTTCTTCTACGCCGAAATCAATCAATTCCAGCTCCAATTCCTCCATATTTACACCGTCTTTGGGCGTGATTTTGAACACACATTTGTGGTCGAAAAGGAATTGCAGGCTACCGCTCGTACCCAGCGAACCGCCGTATTTATTGAAGTAACTGCGTACATTGGCCACGGTGCGCATATTGTTGTCGGTCGCGGTTTCCACCAAAATGGCGATGCCGAACGGGCCATATCCTTCGTAAATAATTTCCTTGTAATCGGCAGCGTCTTTTTCGGTAGCGCGTTTAATGGCGCGATCGACGTTTTCTTTCGGCATATTTTCCTTTTTCGACTGTTGTACCAGCACGCGCAAACGCGGATTGGTGTCGGGGTCGGAACCGCCTTCTTTCACGGCAATTGTAATCTGTTTGCCGAGTTTGGTAAACACGCGGGCCATATTGCCCCAGCGTTTCAGTTTTGTTGCTTTTCGGTATTCAAATGCTCTTCCCATATTATCTTAATTGTGCGTTTAATTGATTTTCCAATGCTTTTTGTATCCTCGCCATCAACGAATCTATCTGTTTGTCGTTCAATGTTTTTTCTTCATCCTGCAAGGTAAAGCTGATCGCATACGATTTTTTACCTTCAGGTAGATTTTTGCCTTCATAAACATCAAACAAGCTCACTTCTTTCAAGATTTTCTTATCGGTTTGATAGGCGATTTTTTCAATTTCTGCGAAAGTAACCGGTTGATCGACCAGCAAGGCCAAATCCCGTTTCACCGGAGGAAATTTAGATATGTCCGTTTGTTTAATTCGCAAGTTCTGATTTTCTTTCATCATTGCGTCCCAATTCAGTTCGGCGAAATACACTTCGGCCGAAATATCGAAACGTTTGCAGATCGCCGGATGAACGATGCCTAAAACGCCTAACTGCCTGCCCGATACGGTTTCAATTGTCAATCCCGCGCTGAAAATATCGTTTTGGAAAGCTTGATAAACGGTTTTCCGCAACGGAAGACCTATTCTCAATAAACTGTTTTCCACGTAAGATTTCAATTCATATACCGACGATTTTTCGGTGGAACGAATCCAACTATTGGAAACCGAATTTCCTGTCAGCCAAAGAGCTAACTTAAATTCTTCCTGAATGGCCGTCAAGTAATTGTTCTCTTTCAAACGTTCGGGAAGATGAAAATATGTATTTCCAAATTCATAGAATTTCAGATCCGGATTTTTGCGGTTCCGGTTATAGGCAATGCTTTCCAATCCGCCAAACAGCAAAGTTTGTCGCATCACGTCCAAATCGGCGCTTAAAGGATTTCGCAGCAGCACGCAGTTGATTTTCGGGAAAGTCGTCCAATCGTTGTAATACAAACCGGAAGTCAAGGAATTATTCAAAATCTCGTTAAATCCCGCTCCCGTTAATTGTTCTGAAATAATATTTTGAAGTTCATAACT
>JAISKG010000182.1 GCA_031261015.1 Dysgonamonadaceae bacterium
CGGAAAATTCGATTATCTCTACGATAAAGTGGGACTTTACGATACCTTACGCGCGATCGTTTCCGGCTACCGGTCTGCTCGTTGCATCACCGGTTGTTGGCAATCAATCAACGACATCCAAGACCGGATGCTGAATTTTCTGGAAAACCACGACGAGCAACGGATCGCATCGGATTTCTTTGCCGGCGATCCATGGAAAGCTTTGCCTGCCTTGGTCGTTTCGGCCACAATGAACCGCAATCCTTTTATGATTTACTTCGGACAGGAATTGGGCGAACCCGGCATGGACGCCGAAGGTTTCAGCGGCCGCGACGGGCGAACCACCATCTTCGATTACTGGAGCGTTGCTTCCATCCGCCGGTGGCGCAACGACGGAACTTTCACTCCCATTTTATTAACGGATTCGGAAAAGCAATTAAGTCAATATTATACAAATTTGCTTCGCTTGTGCAATCAAAGCGCCGCCATCCGCCAAGGCGCGTTTTTCGATTTGATGTATGTAAATTTGGAAAATCCTTCGTTTAATCCCGACAAGCAATACGCTTATTTGCGAAGCTATGAAAAAGAATGCTTGTTGATAGCCGTAAATTTTGATGCTCAAGCCGTCGATCTCTCCGTCTTCATTCCCGGCCACGCCTTTGATTGCCTTGGCATTACCGAAATAAAGGATAGTTCGGCAGTCGATTTGTTATCAAATATTCGACAGCCGGCCTCCTTACAGCGCGACACGTATTATCCTGTGCATCTTCCGGCATACGGCAGCGTAATTATCCGTTTCCGGTAAGGGTAAAATATTCTGCAAGATCAAATAATTTTGTTTTTCAGAGGATTGAAAAATAAAAATTACTACCTTCGCGGAAAAATTAATGGCAATGAATTTTATCCAAACAAAAATTGAAGGTTTGTGGATCCTCGAACCGAAAATTTTTACTGATGTTCGGGGTTATTTCATGGAAACTTACCGGAAAGAAGAATTTGACCGGATCGTCGGAACTACTGATTTTATTCAGGACAACGAATCGCAGTCGTCGTTCGGCGTGCTGCGCGGCCTGCATTTTCAAGAAGGCGATACAGCTCAGGCGAAATTGGTGCGCGTTACGCACGGCGCGGTTTGGGACGTCGCAGTGGATCTGCGCAAAGGATCTGTGACTTTCGGACAATACGCCGGCGTGGAATTGAGCAAGGACAACAAACGCCAATTCTTTATCCCGCGCGGCTTTGCACATGGTTTTGTGGTGCTGAGCGAAACGGCAACTTTTGTGTATAAAGTAGATAACATCTATTCACCGGCAACCGAACGAACTTTAAATTGCATGGATCCTGATGTAGCGATCGAATGGCCGCTCAATCCTTCGCAATTGATTTTATCCGAAAAGGACAAAACAGGTAAATCCTTAAAAGACATCTGATATGAAAGGAATTATTTTAGCCGGAGGAAGCGCAACCCGCTTGTATCCGCTTTCCAAATCGATCTCCAAACAAATCATGCCGGTGTATGATAAACCGATGATTTATTATCCTTTATCTACCTTAATGCTGGCTGGAATCCGCGAAGTATTAATTATTTCCACGCCACGGGATTTGCCGATGTTTCGCGAATTACTCGGTACGGGAGAAGACTTGGGCATGCAATTCAATTACATTATACAGCAGGTTCCCAACGGATTAGCACAAGCTTTCGTTTTGGGCGAAGAATTTATCGGCGACGATTCGGCCTGCCTGATTTTGGGTGATAATATTTTCTACGGACAAGGTTTCAGCCAGATGCTGACACAAGCGAAAGCGATTCAGGAAGGCGCCTGCGTATTCGGTTATTATGTGAAAGATCCCCGCGCGTATGGCGTGGTTGAGTTTGCGCCTGACGGACAAGTGTTGTCGCTGGAAGAAAAACCGGAGCATCCAAAATCGAATTACGCCGTTCCGGGCTTGTATTTTTACGACAGTTCGGTTGTAGCAAGAGCGAAAGCATTAAAACCTTCTGCTCGCGGCGAATACGAAATCACCGATTTGAACCGTACTTATTTGGACGAAGGCAAATTGCATGTCAAATTATTTGGTCGCGGCTTTGCATGGTTAGATACCGGCAATTGTGACAGTTTGCTCGAAGCCTCTAATTTTGTGGAAACCATTCAGAAAAGGCAGGGTTTTTATGTTTCGTGCATCGAAGAAATCGCTTGGCGAAACGGCTGGATCGATTCGGATCAATTGCTTCAATTGGGAAAAAATCTGGAAAAAACCGAATACGGCAAATACATTCTCAGCCTGATTCATTCATAACTTAATTTATTGATCATGACTTATTTAGTAACTGGAGGCGCAGGATTTATCGGTGCGAATTTTGTAAAATATCTGCTGAAAAAGCATGCGGATATTCAACTCATTGTATTAGACGATTTAACATACGCCGGAAATCTGGGCACCATCAAAGATGACTTGAAAGATTCTCGTTGCGTTTTCGTGAAAGGAAACATCACGGATCCAACTGTGGTACAGGCAATTTTCGACCAATACCCGATTGATTTTGTGGTGAATTTCGCTGCTGAAAGCCATGTGGACCGCAGCATCGAAAATCCGCAAGTTTTCCTCGAAACGAATATTTTGGGAACGCAAAATTTGTTGGAAACAGCAAAAAGAAATTGGACGACCGGCAAGGATGAAAACGGTTATCCGACTTATAAAAAAGGCGTTAAGTATTTGCAGGTTTCAACGGATGAAGTCTATGGCAGTTTGGGCGAAACGGGCTATTTCACCGAAACGACGCCGTTGGATCCCCGTAGTCCGTACAGTGCCTCCAAAACGGGCGCCGATTTGATCGTGAAAGCGTACGGCGAAACCTATAAAATGCCCATCAACATCACGCGCTGCTCCAATAATTATGGCCCTTATCATTTTCCCGAAAAATTGATTCCATTGATTATCAAAAATATATTGGAAGGAAAATCATTACCCGTGTATGGCGACGGCACCAACGTGCGCGATTGGCTGTATGTGGAAGATCACTGTAAAGCGATTGATACGGTTTTGTTGACAGGACGCATCGGCGAAGTGTATAATGTGGGAGGCCACAACGAGAAAAAGAATATCGACATCGTGAAATTGACGATTTCGACCATGAAACGCTTGTTCGACGAACAGCCGGCATACAAAAAAGCCCTGAAAAAATCCGGCGACGATTTGAGTTGGCTCAGCGAAAATCTGATCATTTACGTGAAAGACCGCTTGGGTCACGATCAACGCTATGCTATTGATCCTGAGAAAATTACAGATGAATTGGGTTGGTATCCCGAAACCAAATTTGAAGACGGAATCGTGAAAACGATTCGCTGGTATTTGGAAAACCAAGATTGGGTAGAGGAGGTCACTTCCGGCGATTATCAAAAATATTACGAAGCGATGTATGGCAATCGATAAGGCTGATACAGTGCGGTTTGCCGTTGTAGGTTGCGGACACATCGGCAAGCGGCACATCGAAATGATTCAGCGCAATGCGGAAGCCGAACTGCTGGCAATTTGCGATATTTTGCCACCTGAATTGCTGAATCTTCCAGCCAGTTTACTGGAAATTCTTGACAACAAAGTCCGTTATTTTTCTTCTTTGGAAGATTTGTTGCACGCGAATCTTCCGATTGATGTCATTAATATCTGCACGCCCAACGGTTTGCATGCTCCATTAGCTTTGCGCGCATTGGAAACCGGTCATCACGTTGTCATCGAAAAACCGATGGCTTTGCATACGCGTGACGCCCAAGCGATTTTGTCAACCGCCGAAAAACAGCAAAAGCAAGTTTTTTGCGTGATGCAAAACCGGTATTCGCCGCCCTCGGTGTGGATCAAGGACTTGGTCGATTCGGGACGTTTGGGCAAACTGTATTTGGTACAAGTCAATTGTTATTGGAATCGCGACGAACGCTACTATCACGGCGGGTGGCACGGCACGAAAGACTTGGATGGTGGAACGTTATTCACTCAATTCTCTCATTTTGTGGATTTAATGTATTGGTTGTTTGGCGATATTTCCGATATTCAAGCGCGTTTTGCCGATTTCAATCACCAAACGTTGACCGATTTTGAAGATTCGGGAATCGTTTCGTTCCGGTTTGTGAATGGCGGAATGGGCGTTTTCAATTATTCGACATCCGTTTACGACCGAAATTTTGAAAGTTCCGTGACCTTGATTGCCGAAAACGGCACCATCAAAATCGGCGGGCAATATATGAATGAAGTGGAATATTGCCATGTACGCGATTACGAAATGCCGGTCTTGCCGCCGACCAATCCGGGAAATGATTACGGCGCATACAAAGGTTCGGCGCAAAACCACCATTATGTAATTGATAATGTGGTGAATGTGTTGAAAGGCAAAGGCGAAAAAATCACGACCAACGCTTACGAGGGCTATAAAGTAGTCGATATCATCGAACGGATTTACCGCTTAAAATCCAAAGTCTAATTCCTCAACCTCTTCTATTTTTTCTTCTTTCGGACGTATCGCCGTTTGGTGCGTTTCATTCGCTAAAATATTGATTGCCTTCACGGGACGCACTGGGCAAATGGATTCGCAGCCACCGCAACCGATGCACAATTCGTCGTAAACATGTGGAAGCGTTAAGCCCGTATCTCCGTAGGGTTCCATCCGAACAGCCTGAACGGGACAATGTTCCGAACACGCACCGCAGGAGGTATTTTCGACGAAAACTACGCAACGGCTCTTTTCAAACTGGGCGATCCCTATTTGAGTGGTTTGTTTCTCGTCCCGCGTGAGTCTTTCAATCGCTCCGTTGGGACAAATCTGTGAACAAACCGTACATTCGTAATTGCAAAAAGCCATTTCATAATAAACCAAATGCGGCTTGAAAGCATATTCAATTCCGAAGTTAAATCCTGCAGGCTTAATGATTTGCATCGGACAATGCGTGACGCACAAATGACAGGCGGTACAACGTTCCGTGAAATGTTTCAGACTGCGGGAACCCGGCGGCGTAATCGGCGTAAGTTTCGTAGGATCAATTTCTTTTTTGCTTTGCGCCCAAGCCGGAAGCAAAGGGAGAGTCGCTGCTAAAGCAGTGGAAGTCGCCAGAAAAGCGCGGCGGTTCATGCCTTTCACTTGTTCGGGAGCCGGAGCAGATTGAGATTTCGGCTTTGAATATGCAAAGGTATAATGGAGCGCATGTTCCTTGTTGCATCGTTCCAAACAATTGAAACAGACCACACAACGCGAATGATCAATCTCACCTTTCTTACTGTCGATACATTCGGCCTTGCACGATTTGGCGCATAAGCCGCAATGCGTACATTTCGACTCGTCCACCTTTACGCGGAAAAGCGAAAAACGCGAAATCAAGCTGAAAAACGATCCGACCGGACATAAAGTATTGCAAAACAATCGTCCGCGCCAGACAGATAAAACGGCGACCAGCAAAAGAGCTGCAAACGCAAAGCAGAAAGAAGCGACCGTCACCGTATGCAAAGTCACGTGATAGAAGCTATAAGAGTGCATTTGCATCGCAATCCAAGCAATTAAATTATTTCCGGCAACCAAAACCGGACGGAAAATATTGACGGCGATTCGTCCGAAATTGCTGTAAGGATCGAGCCAGCCTAAAAGCGTTATATTTCCGAAAATCAAGAAAATAATGCAAAGTCCCAGCAGCGAATAACGCAAAATATTGTAAGGTTTCGTATAACGATATTCTCTTTTCCGCTTGTTGTTGCGTTTCTTTTTACCGCGATTCAATTTGGCCAAAAAGTCTTGCAAAACGCCCAAAGGACAAATCACCGAACAATAAATCCGGCCGAATAAAAAAGTAAGTAAAAGCAATAAAACCAAGATGATAACACTCCCGGAAAGCAAAGCCGGCGTGAATTGCAAATGTGCCAAAGCATGGAACGAACGCGGCAATCCATGAGCGAAATCGCAACAGAAAAGCAGCAACGGAACAAAAATCAAAATAGCTAATACGATCCGGGTAATTTTCAAAGGAGAATGTTTCATAATTTAATTTTCTTCACGTTTAAACGATCCAAAACTTGCGTGCCTAATTTCAGTTGCTCGCCTTTTGCAATGTGGCCAACCTGAGCAATATCCATCTTTTCCACTTGATTGAACAAGCCGATTGCGGCAGTATCGGCCGCCACAATATCTTTGGAAATAATCAACGTTTTCAATAGACTGGTATCAGAAACGGCACGACCTTGCGGCCCGTTTTTACGCAGGCAACGATATGCATCCACAATATTTAATACCGGTTTTTTTTCCCAAGTGCAAATATCGGCAATACATTGTTGCAAATCGTTGGAGTGGAAATACGTTCTGTCCCAAACGATTCCCATATAATTTTTCATCGCGATCGACATTTTCGCGCCACCGTGATTTTTCAAAATCGGAACATTGATCCACACATCGGCATCGATCAAAGCTTGATGAATCTTGGTCGATTTCAGTTTCACGCCTTTGGGCAGGGAAACGGTTTTGTAATACACTTCGTCGTTGCCCGGAAGCATTGTACCTCCCGCCGCTTTCACCGCATTTTCGATTCCGGAATTGGTGTAGCAACGTTGCCAGTTATCGCAGGTATGGTCAAAAACCGTGACTTTTTTCGCTCCCGCCTGAAAGCATTGTTTGATTAACGCGCTGATTAATTCAGGATTGGTATTCGCGGCAAAATCCGGCTTTTTATCCCAGCCGATATTCGGCTTGATCACCACGCTTTGTCCTTTTTTAATGTATTTGGATATTCCCCCCATTTCTTTTAAAGCGCGTTCCAGCAATTGCGCCGGCTCGCCGCCCATGACGGCTACCATGTCGGGAACCGATTCGACAGTCAGGTTGTTGGATGAAGAAGAGGGAGATAAAGCAGCTTGTAATCCATCAAAGCTAAGCGACGCTGCCACACCCGCTAAGATTGTTTTTTTCAAAAAATCACGACGTTCCATATAACCAATGAGAGTTTAAGTT
Source organism: Dysgonamonadaceae bacterium (assembly GCA_031261015.1). Lineage (GTDB taxonomy): Bacteria > Bacteroidota > Bacteroidia > Bacteroidales > Azobacteroidaceae > Azobacteroides. The sequence goes on from JAISKG010000182.1 coordinate 6,956, forward strand.
TTTCCAATGAATTTGCCAAAGGTAAAGAACTTTTGCGAAATTTACAAACCTCAATCGAAATTTGGAAATAAAACACTACCTTTGCGCCGATTTTTATTAAGAACAATTTCATTTTGAAGACATTTGAAGAATTAGGCGTGGCCCCCGAATTGCTCCGCGCCATCAGTGAAATGGGTTACGAAAACCCAATGCCGGTACAAGAAGAAGTGATTCCTTATTTACTCGGCAACGATAACGAGGTCATTGCCTTAGCTCAAACAGGAACCGGAAAAACGGCGGCATTCGGACTGCCGATCCTCCAGCAAATCGAACTTCAGCAAGTGCAGCCACAGGCATTAATTTTGTGTCCGACACGCGAATTGTGTCTGCAAATCGCCGACGATCTCAACGATTATTCCAAGTACTTGGAACGCATGAAGATACTTCCGGTTTACGGCGGCTCCAGCATCGAAACGCAGATCAAGGCTTTGAAGCGCGGCGTGCACATCATCGTCGCCACGCCGGGACGATTGATCGACTTGATCAACCGGAAAACCGTCAAGCTGGAAGCAGTTAAAAACGTGATTTTAGACGAAGCGGACGAAATGCTGAACATGGGATTTTCGGAAAGTATCGACGAGATTTTGGCACATGTTCCTCAAAACCGCAACATGCTGCTTTTCTCGGCTACTATGCCCGCCGGAATTGCTCATATCACGAAAAAATACATGCGCAACCCGCACGAAATCGTGATCGGACGGAAAAATGAAGGTGCGAAAAACGTCAAGCATGTTTATTATATGGTCAATGCTAAAGACAAATATTTGGTATTGAAACGGCTGGCCGACTACAACCCGCGTATTTACGGGATTGTTTTTTGCCGCACGCGTAAAGAAACGCAGGAGATTGCCGACTGGTTGATTAAAGACGGCTACAATGCCGATTCGCTGCACGGCGATCTGTCGCAAGTCCAACGCGATTATGTGATGCAGAAATTTCGTTTGCGCAATATTCAACTGCTTGTTGCTACCGACGTTGCCGCCCGCGGATTGGATGTGGACGACCTCACGCACATTATTCATTATGGGCTTCCCGACGACGTAGAATCTTACACGCACCGGAGCGGTCGAACCGGCCGGGCGGGCAAAACGGGCACTTCCATCGCCATCATTCACTTGAAGGAAAAACACAAAGTGAAAGACATTGAACGAACGATTAATAAACAGTTCGAGCAAGGTGTAATTCCCACAGGCAAGCAGATTTGCGAAAAGCAACTGTTCGGTTTTGTCGATCGGGTGGAAAAAGTGGAAGTCAACGAGGAAGAAATCCAGGAAATCATGCCTGCGATCTATCGGAAATTGGATTGGCTGGATAAAGAAGACGTTATCAAACGAATGATTTCGTTAGAATTTAACCGCTTGATCAATTATTACCGGGAAGCCGGAGAAATTGAAGCGCCGCAGGAAAGGAAAGCGGGAGAAAGAAAAACGGGAGAAAGGAACAAAGGAGAATGGAAAACGGGAGGAAAGGAAAAAGGAAGCGGCCGTCCTTCTGAAAAAGGTTACGCCCGTTTGTTCATTAATTTAGGCAAAACCGACGGACTGTGGCCGCAACAAGTCATTGGTTTAATCAACGACAACGTTCCCGGCAAAAAAATAACGGTCGGACGGATTGATCTCATGAAAACCTTTTCCTTTTTTGAAGTCAAGGAAGCCGATAAAGATCGCGTGGTTCGCCATTTGGACGGGATCAAGGCGTTTGGCCGGCGCGTAGCGGTGGAGCAGGCGACGGAATCATCGACGGAGCCGCGAAAGCCAAAAAAAGGTTACGATACCGACAAAAAGAAGAAAAAGAAAGCCTATTCAAAAAATTGATCTTCTTTCCACCAGACAGGATTATTGACAATGTAATCGGATATATTTTGACAGGGTCGCTCTACGGCATAATCGAAAAAATATCCGGAAATTTGACGATTATATAAAAAAAAGATGTATTTTTGTGCTCTAAAACATAGTTATACAACACAGAGTGCAAATTCAAGACGAAATACTTGATTTCTCCAAAAGTGTAAAGGAAGTTTGGAAACTTCTGAATAATCAGGAACGTAACCTTATTCGGAAGAATGGGATTATCCAGCATTTCAAAAAGGGGCAGCAAATCTATTATGAAGGTGAAGCGCCTAAGTTTATGATGTGTTTGCTGAAAGGAAAAGTCAAGATTTTCAAAGATGGATTTGGTGGCCGAAGCCAAATTATCCGGATGATCCGGCCGATACAATATTTTGCTTACCGCGCCTATTTTGCAGGAGAAGATTACCTGACGACTGCGGAAGCGTTTGAGGCTTCTACCGTATGTTCAATTCCGATGAAAATTATCGTCGAAATCATGCAACGTAATTATCAAGTTTGTTATTACTTCATCCGGCAACTATCTGTCGATTTGGGAATTGCAGACGAGCGTACCGTCAACCTGACCCAAAAGCACATTCGCGGACGATTGGCTGAAGCGCTGGTTTTCCTGATTGAAAGTTACGGTCTGGAAGACGATAACACCATTAATATCTATTTGTCACGCGACGATCTGGCCAGCCTTTCCAACATGACCACATCGAACGCGATTCGCACACTGACCGGATTCGTGACCGAAAGAGTGATCGTTCTCGATGGCCGGAAAATCAAAGTGATTGACGAAGAGAAACTGAGAAAGATTAGTAAGTTAGGCTAAACACTGGAATATGAAACATTTATTGTACATCGGACGAGTATTTTTCGCGATACTCGGATTGAGTTTATTTATGACTTCCGCTCACGCACAAAGTGCAGGATATACCTCAAAAAACGAAGCGAAAATTTATGGGAACCCAGACGAACATTTCCCTGTCAGAGGAACTTATCAACGTCCTACCGTTTTTGAAGGAAATACGCCGGAAGAATCGGAAGGAAGTTTGAGAGGAGAAATCGGCGGTATTACCCCTGGTCCTTGCGGCGATCTTCCTATTGGTTATATGTTGTTATTAGGAGCTGTTTTAGGCATTTACGGTTTACGAGTAAGGAAATCCTGATCCCGCACATCAGTTCCCCAAAACAATTTTTCCCGCAAAGTTTCGTAAAAATTGCGGTTTAATCGCTTGACTATTTGAATTGTAAAGTCGGCTTTTTGGATATGCAATTCGCTTCCCGAAGGAAAAACTTCGGAACGGCCATCCAAAGAAACTAAGAAATTGCGGCTGCGCGATTTGACTTTCAAACGGATCTTATAATCTTCGGGAATCACCAGCGGTCGCACATTTAACGAATGGGGCGCCACGGGACTGAGTACAAAATTGCGAGCTTGCGGAAGAATGATCGGGCCGTTCACACTCAACGAGTAAGCTGTCGATCCGGTAGGCGTGGCTACCAACAAGCCGTCGGCCAGATATTCGGTCAGAAAATCGCCGTTCAAATAAGTTTCGATGGCGATCATGGACGACGTATCTCGTTTCAACACAGCGATTTCATTTAACGCATAATTGGATTGTCCTTTGAATTGGAACAGCGATTCCATTTGCAGTAAACTTCGTTCTTCAATGCGGTATTTTTGCTGAAGGATTTCATCTAAAGCAGAATGAATTTCTTGCAAGCCAATGTCAGCCAAAAAACCTAATCGGCCGGTGTTAATCCCCAGAATCGGAATGTTTTGCCGTTCCACCCAAGCTGCTGTTCGCAAAAAAGTGCCGTCGCCGCCCAAACTGATTGCTAAGTCCATCGGAAACTTCTGAGTGTCAATTAATCCCGCAATTTTAGGCATATAACCGCATTGCTTTGACAAATAGGAATAAAACCGTTTTCCCACCCAAATTTCCACTTGAGAATCTAACAGGCGATCAAATACCGCTTGTACATACGGCTGCTTGTCCGCTTGGTAGTCGCTTCCGAAAATTCCGATTTTCATTGGATAATTCGATTAATCTTTATACTTTTACGTTTTATTATCAAATAATAACACGCAAAATTAATGATTTATTTATAGATTTGTTGCAAAAATACAAATTATCAATCGTATGAACCTGTTACTTTTTATTCAAGAAGGTGTAACTGAAGTTGTTAACGCCACCATAACCACTCCTGTCGCGCAGGAAGTCAAAATGAATATCTGGGAGCTGACCCTGAAAGGCGGTTGGCTGATGATTCCTATTTTTCTGTTGTTGTTTGTTGCTCTCACTGTGTTTATCGAACGTATCTTGGTCATTAACAGGGTCGGAAAAGAAGATTCCACCTTCATGAACCGGATTCGCGATTACATGCACGAAGGAAAAATCGACTCTGCATTAAATCTTTGTAAATCGGCGAATACTCCTTACGCACGCATGGTGGAAAAAGGATTATCCCGGCTCGGACGACCGATGAACGACATCCTTGTCACCATCGAAAACGAAGGCACCATCGAAGTGGCGAAATTGGAAAAAGGCTTGATCTGGCTGGCCACGACGGCCGGCGGCGCGCCGATGCTCGGATTCCTCGGAACCGTCACCGGAATGGTTCGCGCCTTTTTCGATATGGCTAACGCCGGCAGCAATGTGGACATCACTTTATTGTCATCCGGCATTTACGAAGCTTTAATCACTACGGTCGCCGGATTGATTGTCGGAATTTTAGCTTTATTTGGCTATAACTACCTCGTATCGAGAATCAACGGCGTTGTCACCAAGATGGAAACCCGCTCGATGGAATTTATGGATTTATTGAACGAACCAAGCAAATAATCGTTATGGGAATCCGAAGAAAACACCGCATCAGTGCGGAATTCAGCATGGCCTCAATGACGGACATGATTTTCCTCTTGCTTATCTTTTTCATGATTACTTCAACCGTCGTTGTACCGAATGCGATCAAGGTACTGCTGCCGCAAAGCGCGCAACAAACCAACGCGAAACCTTTGGTGCGGGTGACGATCGACA
>JAISKG010000281.1 GCA_031261015.1 Dysgonamonadaceae bacterium
ATGATATGAAAAAAATCATCGTTGCTATCGACGGACATTCTTCTTGTGGCAAAAGTACTATGGCCAAAACGCTGGCTAAATCCATCGGTTACACGTATATCGACAGCGGGGCGATGTACCGTGCCGTCACTTTGTACAGTCTTGAACACGGATTTTTCCAAGGAGATCAATTGGATTTGGAAGCCTTGAAGAAAGAAATCGATCTTATTCGAATCACGTTTAAAACCAACGAAACGACCGGACAATCGGAAACTTACCTGAACGGACGAAACGTGGAAAAACAAATCCGCCGTATGGAAGTGGCCGATAAAGTAAGCATTATTGCCGCCGTCGGATTTGTGCGCGAAGCTTTGGTCAGGCAGCAGCAACGTATGGGTGAAGAAAAAGGCATTGTCATGGATGGTCGCGACATCGGCACGATTGTTTTTCCTGAAGCCGAACTGAAAATTTTCGTCACTGCTTCTCCCGAAATTCGGACGCAACGCCGTTACGACGAATTAACCGCCAAAGGCGACACTGTTGATTTTGAAGAAGTTTTACAAAATTTAATCAAGCGCGATCACATTGATTCTACAAGAAAAGACGGCCCCCTTCGCCAAGCGAAAGACGCCGTAATTTTTGATAATTCCCATCAAACGATAGAGGAGCAAAACCGTTGGTTGCTCGAATTGTATCAGCAGCGATCAGCCTAAATAACTCTTCAGCAGATCGTTTTTATTACTTGCTTTTAATCTCCGGATGGCTTTTTCTTTAATTTGACGAACGCGTTCGCGCGTTAAGCCGAATTTGTCGCCAATTTCTTCCAAAGTCATTTCTTGCGAACCGATTCCAAAAAACATTTTGATAATGTCGCGTTCGCGTTCGCTTAACGTTGACAAGGCGCGATGAATTTCTTTCGACAAAGATTCGTTCATCAACGAACGGTCCGACATTGGCGCATCTTCATTTACCAGCACGTCCAGCAAACTGTTGTCCTCTCCTTCTACAAAAGGCGCATCCACCGAAATATGGCGGCCGGAAACTTTCAGTGTATCCGAAATTTTATCGACCGGAATATCCAATTCTTCGGCCAATTCTTCAGGCGAAGGACGCCGTTCGTGTTCTTGTTCAAATTTGGAAAACGCTTTCGTAATTTTATTCAGCGAACCGACCTGATTCAAAGGTAAACGCACAATCCGCGATTGCTCGGCCAAAGCCTGCAAAATTGACTGCCGGATCCACCACACTGCATACGAAATAAATTTAAATCCGCGCGTTTCATCGAACTTTTCCGCCGCTTTGATTAATCCTAAATTGCCTTCATTGATCAAATCGGGAAGGCTTAACCCTTGATTTTGATATTGTTTTGCTACCGATACCACAAAACGGAGATTGGCGCGCGTCAGTTTTTCTAAAGCGGCGCGGTCGCCTCTTTTGATGGCTTGCGCCAATTCTACTTCTTCCTCGACTGTGATCAAATCTTCACGACCGATTTCCTGAAGGTATTTGTCCAGCGAAGCGCTTTCGCGGTTGGTAATTGATTTTGTAATTTTTAATTGCCTCATTTGATCAATTTTATTGCAGTGCAAAAGAGTTGCAAAGGTAGTCATTTAAATCCGGATTCGGAAATAAATGACTACTTTTATTCTACCAAATTTTTAGTTATTCAAATCCAAAGCGTAATATTCCACTCGTTTGTTGTCGGAATAAAAACCTTTGATGTAAAGGCCGCGATCGTCGGGATCTTGTTTCAACACAGCTTCCACAATTTTTACGATAGTTTCCGATGAAGAAATACGTGTGTCGTTGGCTGTCAAGAGGATAAATCCATTCTTGATGCCGGCGGCTTTCAATTTTCCGTCTTTCAAATCGGTGACTTCTACACCATAGTTAATACCCAAGCGCGTTTTGTCTTCTTTACTTAATTCCTTGAAAGTCGCACCCAAAAGATCAGCCGGCGATTGGTATTTGATGGCTGTAGTTGTCCCTTGGTCGTTTTTCAATTCCACTTTGTAGGATTTGGAATCGCTGCCTCGCTGCACTTCCACGTTGACTTTATCACCCGGACTGTAGCGGCTCAATTGTTCCTGCAATTCGGCAAAGTTTTTCACTTTCACCGAGTTGATGGCCGTGATAACGTCGCCTTCCTGAACACCGGCTTTTTGCGCCGAACTGTTGGTCGAAAATCCGCCAACGTAAACGCCTTCGCGCACTTTCAATTTGTCGTATTTCTCAGGCTCTTTTTCTTTCAAAGCAGGCAGTTCGATGACCGACACGCCCAACAAAGCCCGTTGCACGATACCATATTGTTTAATATCGGAAATCACTTTTTTCACGATACTGATAGGAATTGCGAAAGAATATCCGACAAAATTTCCGGTTTCGGAATAAATGGCAGTATTGATGCCCACCAATTCTCCGCGCGTGTTGACCAATGCGCCGCCGCTATTGCCCGGATTTACCGCAGCATCTGTTTGGATGTACGATTCGATGCGTTGCTGCGTTTGCGCGCCGATATTGGAACGTCCTCTGGAAGACGCAAATAAGCTTCCACGACCTTTAGCGCTTACAATTCCGGCAGTTACAGTTGAAGTGAGATTAAACGGATTGCCGACGGCGAGCACCCACTCCCCTATTTTCAAGGCGTCGGAATCGCCGAACGGAATTACCGGGAAATTTTTTCCTTCGATTTTCAAAAGCGCCACGTCGGTCGAAGCGTCGCTTCCAACGAGTTTTGCCTTATATACTTGATCGTCGTTGGTTGTCACTTCGATTTCGTCGGCGCCATCAATCACATGATGATTCGTTACGATATAACCATCGTTGGAAATAATCACGCCCGAACCGAATCCTACTTTCGGTTGCGCTTGATATTGAGGAGCTTGACCTCCGAAGAAAAATTCAAACGGATCGAAAAATTCGCGGCCTCCGCCTCGCTGCTGACTCGGCTTTGCTACTGATTTGATATGGACTACGCCGTGAATACTCCGTTCGGCGGCGGCCGTAAAATCCGTATTTTCAGCGGCTACAGTCATCCCCACCGGATAAAATCCCGTTTGATCAAATCCGTCGGTTGTTGCAAAACTGCGGTTGTTTCTATTCAAGTAAGAGTATGTTCCGAGAGCTACTCCTGCGCTTAAAACGCTGACCAATAGAAAACTAAAAATTAATTTCAAATTACTTTTCATATTCGTTTAGTGTTTAATTAGTATTGATTTTTTATTTATTCTCACTCATTTGTTATACAAATAACGTACTAAAATCGTTTCTGATGTATGAATTTTAACATTTTTAACCGTGAAAATGGGAACTTAATTCAATTTAACAGAAAGGACTGACATAATTACATTCCTTAAATTTTTTCGTCATAAAATTTTATTTTTGAAAATATTTTACGTCCTTTGCAAAAAAACAATATGAAACTATTATTGATCAGCAATTCCACCAATCCGGGCGAAGCTTATCTGGATTGGCCTAAAGAATTTATACAAAAGTTTTTAGGAAACGAGCCGGTGAATGCTTTGTTCATTCCTTACGCGGCTGTCACTTTCAGTTACGACGAATACGAAGCTAAAGTTGAGCGACGTTTTGCGGCAATCGGACATCACGTCACGAGTATTCATCATTTCGACGATCCCGTACGAGCTGTGCAAGAAGCAAAAGCGATTGTTGTCGGCGGCGGCAATACGTGGCGATTGGTGCAGCAGCTGTATCAAAATGAATTGATAGAACCAATTCGTCGTCAAGCAATTGCAGGAGTTCCTTACATCGGCTGGAGCGCGGGAAGCAACATTGCCTGTCCTACCCTTCGCACGACGAACGATATGCCGGTTGTTGATCCGTTTTCATTCTATACTTTGAATTTGATTCCTTTCCAGATCAATCCGCATTTTTTGGACACGCATCCCGAAGGTTTTGGTGGAGAAACGCGCGAAGACCGCATCAATGAGTTTATTACGATTAATCCGGAAGTTTATGTGTTGGGATTGCGGGAAGCTACTCTGCTGCAATTGGAAAACCGGCAATTAAATTTAGCAGGAAATAAAACCGCGCGACTTTTTCACTATGGCGATTCGCCTCGCGAATTATCGGTAGGCGAGGATCTTTCTTTTCTAATTTGAAAGACAAAAAATTTTTACTCGCTTAACTATTTTTTCTCAATAAAAAAAACACTACCTTTGCACCGCTTTTAAAATTCCGTGTGATGGGAGGTTAAGAAGCAAATCTTAATTTTGAGTAACACAAACAATTAAACAATGAAAACATTTCAATTAGAAGGTGCTAAAAGAGAAGGCACCGGCAAAAAAGCCGCTAAGACGTATCGCAAAAGTGCATTGATTCCCTGCGTATTGTATGGAGGAGAAGAAGTAGTTCATTTCACCGTGAAACAAGAAGGAATCCGTAAATTAATTTACACTCCCGAAGTTTTTATCGTTAACTTGACAATCGAAGGGAAAGCTTATACGGCAATCTTGAAAGATTCTCAATATCAACCGGTAACGGATACGTTGCTGCATGCCGATTTTCAACAAATCTTTGCAGATAAACCTGTGATCATCGAAATTCCGGTGGTTTTGGAAGGCTTGGCCGAAGGCGTAAAAGCGGGAGGTAAACTTTCGCTCGAAACCAGAAAACTGAAAGTGAAAGGCTTATACAAGAATTTCCCTGAAAAATTAGCAATCAATACAGAACATTTAGGTTTGGGTAAAACGATTCAAGTGGGCGAATTGCAATTCGACAACCTCGAACTCTTAAATGCAAAAGACAGTGTGGTTGCCGCCATCAAGATGACTCGCGCCGCCCGAGGAACCGCTAACAGCTGATGAAATACTTAATTACCGGTTTAGGAAACATCGGACGAGAATACGAAAAAACCCGCCACAACATCGGGTTCATCACATTGGACACTTTCGCAAAAGTGTCCAATGTCGTTTTTGACGTCAATAAACGCTACGGAGCCATTGCCGAAGTGAAGGTTAAGAATAAGCATTTGGTTCTATTAAAGCCTTCTACATACATGAATGCGAGTGGGGATGCCGTGCGTTACTGGCTGCAAAAAGAAAAAATACCGATCGAAAATCTGCTCGTTGTCGTGGATGATCTCGCGCTTCCGTTCGGTTCACTCCGGCTGAAACCTCAAGGAAGCGATGCCGGACACAACGGATTGAAGCACATTCAATATATTCTAAATACTCAGAATTACAATCGTTTACGATTCGGAATAGGCAACGATTTCCCTACCGGACGGCAAATCGATTACGTGCTGGGCAATTTTACGGAAGAAGAAGAAAAACTCTTGCCCGAACGCATCGACAAAGCAGTGGAAATAATCAAAAGTTTTGCGTTGGCCGGCGTGGAAATTACAATGAATCAGTTCAATAAAAAATAAATGAACGAAGTACGCATTGATAAATGGATGTGGGCTGTTCGCATTTTCAAAACACGGACGATTGCCGTAGAAGCCTGCAAGAAAAACCGCGTAAAGGTCAATAATGTCGTCGTGAAACCTTCGCGCATGGTGAAAGCAGGAGATGTGATTCAAGTAGCGAAACCGCCCATAACTTATTCATTCAAAGTAATTAATCTCACAGTAAACCGCATCGGAGCAAAATTAGTTCCCGAATATCTGGAAAACATTACGCCGCCGGAACAATATGCGCTCTTGGAATTGCAAAAAATCGGCGGATTTATCGACCGCGCTCACGGAACCGGTCGCCCGACGAAAAAAGACCGGCGCGATTTGGACGAATGGAATTCTCCTCTCTATATCGATGATTCGTTTGATTTTGATTTCGACTTTGAGGAATAAATCAATTCGTTATCATTCATGATGATAGGGTTCGTTATTTAAAATCGTCATTGCACGATACAACTGTTCGGCAAAAACCAGACGAACCAATTGGTGAGAAAACGTC
>JAISKG010000257.1 GCA_031261015.1 Dysgonamonadaceae bacterium
CATTGGTTTGATATACCTTCATGATATTCTCTATTAATAAAGTTTAACGAAAATTTTCGATTTGTTTTAAAAACTGCGCAAATTATAAAAAAAAGCGATTGAAAGCAATGATTGAAATATGTTATACAACATCTATTTGAATTTCTTCGCCAATTCGTCTTCACTCAAAATGCAAGTAATCGACTTTCCGTCAGGCGTATAATTTGGAGAAGACGACAAAAAAAGTTGGTGAATTAAATTCATCGCTTCTTCGTGGGAAAACATTTTTCCGGAAGAAACGGCAGCTTTTTTCGCCAAAGCCAAAGCCAAGGCTTCCGTAATTTCCTCCGTGATTTCGCAACCGGTATCCAAGACTTTTTGCACCATATCTTTCAACGTTTCGATCCAGTCCAGCGGATCCAATCCGGCCGGAACGCCGTTGATCGAATAGGTATTCCCACCTAAATCAGCCAGATCGAAGCCCATATAGGCCAAATCGTCCAACAAACACGGCAAAATCGTCGCTTCTTTCGCTGTGAAAGCGATAATTTCGGGAAACAATAAACCTTGTGAAACGCCCTGTTGCCGGCTCATCCGTTGCATGTATTCGTCAAACAGGATACGAATGTGCGCGCGGTGCATATCGAGAATCGTCAATCCTTCGGGCAAAGCGACAATCAGATATTTTCCTTTGTATGAAATAAATGGGGTTGACATTTCGGCTTGCAGGAGCGGTTCTTGCGGTTCATTCGGAACGGGAGCTGTTTTTGGTTCGGAATATGCACTTCGCCGTTCTTCGTATAATGGTTGCCAATTGGTTTTCTTATAAGAAGTTGCGGGGCTATCACGAAAAGGATTGTAATCGCTTCGCACTTGAATTTTCGGCGGTTCGACCGGAGAGTTATTTTGTTGATATACAGGCATTTCTATGGCTCCGTCGCGATCAAATTCCAAACCGGGAACGGCAATCGCTTCTTTCACGGCAGTCATAATAATTTGCCAGATCGCCTGCTCGTGCTCAAACTTGATTTCCGTTTTCGTGGGATGAATATTGACGTCGATAGCTGCCGGATCGACAGTTAGATAGAGAAAATAATTCGGTGCGTCGCCGGCCGGAATGTACGGCTCGAAAGCCAGCGCAACCGCCCGGTGAAAATACGGATGTTTCATGTATCTCCCGTTGACGAAAAAATATTGCAGCGAGCCGCGTTTTTTTGCTGAACCGGGCGTTCCTATAAACCCGGAAATTTTAACTAATGACGTATCTACTTGCACCGGCAACAATTCCTGCGCTAATTTTTTTCCGAACACATTCACGATCCGTTGTTTCAGATTGGAAATCGGCAAATGTAGTGTTTCAGTATCGTTGTGATATAATGTAAAAGTCAATTCGGGATTGACCAAAGCGACCCGTTCCAATTCTGTAAGGATATTTTTAAATTCCGTTTCGTTGGATTTCAAAAATTTTCTGCGTGCAGGAACATTGTAAAAAAGATTTTTCACTGAAAAAATACTGCCGGGCTGAGCCGCAATTATCTCTTGTGCTTCCAATTGCGAGGCGGAAATGCGGATTAGAGCGCCTGCTTCGTCATTTTTTCGGGCAGTTTTCAGTTCCACTTGAGCCACGGCGGCAATCGAAGCCAAAGCCTCGCCGCGGAAACCCATCGTTCGCAAAGCAAACAAATCGTTAGCCGTTGTGATTTTGGAAGTTGCGTGACGCTCAAACGCCATGCGCGCATCGGTTTCCGACATTCCCTTGCCATTATCGATCACTTGAATCAGCGTGCGGCCGGCGTCTTTGATATTAATTTGAATCGTATCGGCGCCGGCATCCACTGCATTTTCCACTAATTCTTTCACAACGGAAGCCGGGCGTTGAATCACTTCTCCTGCAGCAATTTGATTCGCGATCGAATCGGGCAACAAACGGATAACGTCACTCATAACGCGCTCTTAATTTGGTGATCATGTCTTCGGTAGTTCGTTCCAGATCGAATTTCGGCGACCAACCCCACTCTTCGCGGGCGCACGAATCGTCCAAACAATTCGGCCACGAATCGGCAATGCGCTGTTTCAGAGGATCAACCTCGTAAATTATTTTAAAACCGGGATAATATTTGCGGATGCTTTGGCAAATCATTTCCGGATCGAAACTCATTGAGGCTACATTGAACGCGTTACGGTGAATCAGTTTCGCCGGATCGGCTTCCATAATTTCAATAGCGGCATCCAAAGCGTCGGGCATGTAGATCATATCCATGAACGTGCCGGGCTTGATAGGACAAATAAAATCCTGACCTTGAACGGCTTTGTAATAAATTTCGACGGCATAGTCGGTCGTTCCGCCACCCGGCAAGGTGACGTTGGAAATAATTCCGGGAAAACGCACCGAACGGGTATCAATCTGCCAGCGTTCAAAATAATAATCGCTGACCAATTCGCCCAAAACTTTCGTGATACCATATACTGTATTAGGACGTTGAATAGTGTCTTGAGGCGTATGATCCTTCGGTGTATTCGGACCGAACGCGCCGATCGAACTTGGCGTAAAAACGGCGCAACCGTATTCGCGCGCCACATCCAAGCAGTTCATCAAGCTGCCGATACCGACGTCCCAACCCAATTGCGGATGTTTTTCGGCAGTTGCCGACAAAATCGCAACCAAATTATAAATAGTATCGATTTTATATTTTTTTACGGCCTCCGCGATTTGCTCGATGTGCAAAGCATCAATCTCTATGACGGGGCCGGCGTCAAAAAATCCTTCGGGATAAGGTGGCGTGTAATAACCGCAAATCACATGATCTCTTCCATAAATGGAACGCAAACGAACGCTTAACTCGGAGCCGATCTGACCGGTACTTCCGATAATCAAAATATT
>JAISKG010000079.1 GCA_031261015.1 Dysgonamonadaceae bacterium
TTATGTTAGAGAGAGAGAGAGAGAGAGAGAGAGAGAGAGAGAGAGATTCGCAGGCCAGCCTCTTCTAACCCCTTTTTACGCCTTTCTGTACGCGCGCGTGCGCGTGCGCGCGAAGACAAAGGATTCCTCTTTAAAAAGAAATACAGGCTTGCTCCAAAATTATTTGGGGCAGGCCTTTTTTGTGTGCAGTTGCATGATGCCGCACCGCGTTATATCATCCCGCGTAGGGGCGAAAAATTTTTCGCCCCTACAACGCCGAAGGCGCATTCGCATTATCCCCTTATCTCCTAAGACTTAAAAACAATCACAATAATAACACTTACTTAAAACAACAAATTTTTTATGAAACAAAAAACATTTAAAAACCGAAGCAAGTTTAGAAACTTCCTCCTTTTCTCCTTCCTCCTTTTGCTGGGAGGCAATTTACAAGCCCAGCCGCCGTTGAGGGCAGGCTTCATCAACAGCTTCGTGCTGCCGGGGCAAAAAGACACCATTAATGTAATCAAAAAAAGCGAATTAGGCGCTTGCACCGCCGCCGGAATTGGGGTAAGCATCCTAAGCTCCAGCGCAGCTCCGGGCACCCAATCGCATGGAACCGCCGTATTATCAACGGATGGTAACAAAAACATTATTTACACTCCCGCCGCCGGATTTATTGGGCAAGACAGTGTAAGATATACCATTACTTGTGGAATGAATACCGTTGCCGCCCTTATTTTAATCAACGTAACCAACATGCCGGAAGTGATTAAAAGCGAAGCCTGCGCCGTAACGCCTCTACCTGTGAACTGGACAATTATAGAACCAAAATTAAATACCGCAGTCACCATATATAACTATTTTCCATTGATGGTAGGCGATATTGACGGTGATGGAATTGTCGAAATTGTAGGCGGACTGTGTGATCCCGCAAGTGCAAATACCGGCTCCTATCCGACCACCGGCATCAATATCTGCTATTGGGATAAAACCACACAGCAAATAGAATTAAAAAGAACTTTCAACACGGTAACTTTCGGAACGAATGGAGCCGGAACGATGATTCGCTATAATAACCAATCATATATCATTTTAGCTGCCGAAGACTATTATTTGTATGCTTATAATGCAAACGGAAATCTTCTTTGGAAGTCCGATACGCAATATAGAGGTACTGGTCGAGTTGGTATAGTTAATGTGGCCGATTTCAACAACGACGGCATCCCCGAAGTCTATATTCAGAATCAAATACACTCAATTATCGACGGTCATCAAATTTGTTCGGGAGGACCTACAAATAACTATGGCGGTAGCAATCAAACAACTTGCGCAGCCGATATGGACGGCGACGGAAATCTCGAATTAGTAGCCGGAACCCAAATCTACAAAGTGAATATTGCTGCCGGAACCATGACGGTAATCGCCGACATGGAATTGCCGGCTTCTGCTTTGCCGGCAGGAGCTAACCCGGACGGAAATACCATGGTGGCCGATATCGACAACGACGGCATTCTGGAAGTGATTGTTAAAGGCGGAAGAACCTATGTCTGGAAACCTTTACCAGGCAATAATTCCTATCTTATGGGATATTATTCCGTAGGAAGCGGAGCGATCCCCATGATTGGGAATATCGACAACGACGATTATTTGGAAATTGTCTATATTAGTAATAGTCCTCTTTTAATGTACGCTTTGAAATATGATCCGACCCGGCCGGCAGGAGATCAAATCTATGCGAAATGGACGTTATCGCATACCGATGGTTCCGGTCGTACCAGCATGATGTTATTTGATTTCAATCAGGACGGAACAGCAGAACTGGTTTACCGGGACGAAACCACTCTCCGCATTATTGACGGAAGCGGTTCTTCTGCAGTGGTTTTGAATAGCTTCAACAATGTAACCTCCGGAACGTTGGGCGAATATCCGATTATTGCCGATATTGACGACGACGGACAAGCGGAAATCGTTGTAGCGGGCAATACTCCCGGTGGTGGTCGATTCGGTTATGTCCGCGTATTCAAAAGCAACGGTGCGCCTTGGGCGCCTGCTCCCAAAGTCTGCAATCAATATACTTACAATGCATGCTATGTCAAGGATGATTTGACCCTTTACCAATATCCGTTGAATCCGGCAACGAAATTTATCGATAAGAACGGCAATTACCTGCAACCGTTCAATAACTATATGCAACAAGCCACTTTATTGAACAGCGAAGGCAAAATGTTGAGCTACGGTTCAGATTTAGCTTTCGATTTAAATGTGCCTTTGGTGTATAGCAATTATACCGGTTCGACCGTCGATGCTTCTTTCAATATCGAGAACTCCGGAGATGCTGATTTTTCGGGCACATTGGATATCAGTTCTTACGTCCTGCAAGCAGGTGTTTTCACGAAGGTGCAAACTTACGTCTTGAATATAACTATTCCGGCCGGCACGTCCGTTCCGGTTAGTTACACCATCACCGGTTTGCCCGCAGGAATCGATCCCGCCAACGTCATGCAAATCCGTATCAACGAGTCGGATGATAATTTCCTCGTACCTGAATGTAATTATTCCGGTAATTTCAGTAAGGCTTTGTTCGGCGCGCCGGACTACGGTTTATGTCCCGGAAATCACACGCTGTATTTCTATCCGCAAAATAGCGGTTATTTGTATGTGTGGTATAATTCCGATCCGACCAAGCTACCTAAGCCTGCCTCTATCGACACCGGCGATTCACACGATTTTACAAAAAATTCTACGCAACTCGTCGAGAAATTATTCGTCGAAGTCTATGACGGGCCTTCGTTAATGGCTACTTTCCCTGTCATTACTTACCTCATTCCCGATTCCTTAGTCTGGACGGGTGCAACTTCTTCCGACTGGAACGACTATCGTAACTGGAATTATCCTAACAACCCGCAGCCCGCGATTACGGCTTATGATACGGTGAAATACCAAATTCCCGGCGAATGTACCAATGTGCAGATTTCAGCCGGACGTTCTCGCTATCCCAATCTGGGCAATTTCAACGTCGATATCCGAGCGAATGTTGCCTGCAACAAGATCTACTTCTCTTTCGGCGGCGAAGTGGCGCGTACCGACACGTTGAATTATGTCGAAGCATTTGTGGATTTAACATTGAATACGCACCAATATTACATGATTGCTCCTTCGTTGAAAAACATGTACACAGGCGATTATTACATCACGCAGCCCAATCCTTTCTTAGACGATCGCTTTTACGAGCCGATGTTCTTTAACGTCCCGAACCCGCAAACGCTGAAAACAGCCGTCACTACTTGGACGGGACGTTTCAACAATCCGGATATTCTCTTGAATGCAGGACAAGGCATGGCGATTTGGTACAACAAATTAGATCAAGGCTACACCTATCATAATCCTGTCACCGCGCATTTCCCAAAAGCGGATACGCAATATCGTTATTACAGCGAGGAAACGCAAGCGCCGACCCTTTGGGGAAGTTACATGGATCGCACGGATAGTCATCGTTTTATTTACGAGCCTTTAGCAACTACGGGCTTAGTTCTGCTTGCTCTTGGAAATCAAACGGTAACTGCTGGCGGAACACCTGTCTTAATCGGTAATCCATTTATGGCTCACTTGAATCTGGATCCGTTCCTGACAGCAAATAACACCGAAATTTACGCCGGATACAAATTGGCTTCGGGAGTGGCTTCCGTAGATGGTAAAATGAATAATTTCGTGTCCTATCAACGTGTAGGCGAAACTTGGTTTACGACCGACCCGAATCTAAGCGGTGCTGTAAATAATTTGACGGTAGCTCCGACCATCTCTCCGATGCAATCGTTTATCGTCATCGCAAAGAAAGCAAACCCGCAAATCAAAGCGCCGGTCACGACAATGACCACAACGCCGGGAAATGTGCTACGTTCGGCAAACAAAGAAA
Source organism: Dysgonamonadaceae bacterium (assembly GCA_031261015.1). Taxonomy (GTDB): domain Bacteria; phylum Bacteroidota; class Bacteroidia; order Bacteroidales; family Azobacteroidaceae; genus Azobacteroides. Next base: position 3,893 of record JAISKG010000079.1, read on the forward strand.
TCAAAGTGTTAAGCATTGTCGCTCAGAAAGAAGATGAGATTGACAAAGCTTTGTTAATCGGCGCAGGAAACAGTATTTTCAATGCCGAAGAAGACAGTTACAAGTTCTTCCCGAATAACAACGACAAAGCATTATTAGTTTACACACGCTCCAACGACGGTTATGCTTTGGATATTAACTCCTTCGGAAATTACAACGATGTAATTACGCTCGGAATTAAAACTTCTCAAAGTGGACAAATCACTTTGAAATTCGCAGGCATGGAAAGTTTCGCAAATGATGCAACGCTTTATTTGAATGATACGAAAGAATCCCGGACAATCAATCTCTCGCTCCAAGAGGAATACGCCTTTACGAAAACCGCAGACGAAGATTTATTTCTTGAAAACCGCTTCTTCCTGAACTGGGTTCCCAATGCACCAACCGACTTGAAGAACGTTGAACAGGACGGTATCGTTATCCAATCTTCAGGACGGAATATCGAGATTATTTCTAAAAACGGTTCGCCGCTCAACAGCATCAAAATTGATGATACGCAAGGTCGCTCTTTAATCAGCAAAGCACATTACGGAGCATCGAGCTATCATTTTGAAGCTCCGGCAGCAGGTGTTTACCTCGTTAAAGTGCAAAGTAATCAAGGTTCACAAGTTAAAAAAGTCGTAGTCAGATGAAAAGTATGGATTGCTTCGCTGGCGCTCGCAATGACGGCACAAGAAAAAACCGCAGACGTCATTGCGAGGACAAAGTCCGAAGCAATCCAGACAAATTACT
>JAISKG010000146.1 GCA_031261015.1 Dysgonamonadaceae bacterium
TCCGTAGCCGTCACCGGAATTTCCGCATTTTCTTTGAGGCGGCGAGCCGTATCTTTCATGATGGCAAAGACTTCGGGCAGAACTTCATCCAATTTCCGCTCCTGCTTTTCCAATATTTCTTTTTCGATTTTATCTACTTCCGCCCACAGTTTTTCGCGGTCTTCGAGCGCCATAGATTCGGCGCTGGCGCGCAATTCGGCAATTTGGTTGTTTTCGGTAGCCACCGTGTCTTGTATTTGTTGCATAATATCCTGACTCCGAGCGCGTAACTCATCGTTCGATAGTTTCTCGATTTGCGGATATACAGCCAATACTTGTTTGACGTAAGGATCAATTTCCCTTAAATCCCGTTGGGCTTTATTCCCAAACAATTTTGATAAAACATCATTTAAACCCATCTTATTTTTTGTTTTTTTATTCTACTTAAATTAATTGATTTGTTTTTCCCGGTCAGGGAATAATAAACTCTTGCAGAGGAGTTTCCTGCGTGCCGTTGGGCGGCCGGATTCGTAAAATGTACGACATGGTTGGCGCAATTTCCGTCGCTTTCACTTTGCGGGTGACTTGTCCTTTTTTAATATTTTCCCCCAGAAAAAACAGGGGAGCGACGATCGCCGTATTTTTCTCGTAAATCGTTCTACTGTTGGTATTTTCCTTAACGACTTTCCAGCCCGGTTGTAATTCGATAAACAAGTCGCCGCTGTATTTTTTATTCATTCCCCTTCGGAAAAAAGCGGAATTTCCGGAATGATCGACCATCCAGTCGCCCAAAGTCGTTACATCCTGTACGCCACTGAATTGCGCGACAAAATCGGCGGCTTTGGCCAGCATTTCGGAATAATTGACTTGCTTTTCTTCGATCAGTTTTCGATTCAAATAAATCTGATTATTGGCAGAGCCGGCGACCCAGTTTGCCTGACCGTAAGTTGCCATCAGAAACATATTTAACAGCGCAGTGCAGCGATTGAAATAAAATTCGCCGAAGGGCTTGTACGTATCGGAAGTTTGCGGGCTGTATTCATAATAACCCGTTGATGTAACGACGATTATCGTATTTTTCAATCCTACTTTCCGGTCGATAGCCTCAAATAAATGTTCCAATTCGCGATCCAATCGAGCGTAAATATCCTGCACTTCGTAACCGTAATCGCTGTGCGCTTTGCCCATCTTGTAATCGCCGGCGTAATATGTCAGCATCAGCAAATCGGGTAATGTGTGCGCACCTAAAGTTCCGGATTCGATGAAACGACTTGCTAATGAGGTAATTTGCTCGTTGATAATTGGCGTTTGTTTAATTTTAACGAAGTATTCCAGATCGCTTTTTGAAAATTTGTAATTGATCGCGTTAACATTCTTATAATAAGGAAATCCGCGGTAGGACGAATACATTTGCGACCACGATTTATCCGAAAAATTACCGATGGCTTCGTAATTATTGAAGCGATCGACAAACCATGGAATATCTTTGTAATAGGTAGTTGTAGCCCATTTGCCGTTGTAATTATCCAGCCAGAAAGCGGCGTTGGCGTATCGTCCGGCAGAGAGAATAGCTTCGTCGGCATTGGGAGCGACGGCGAAAACGTTGCTCTGTCCGTCGGTCGCGATTTTGAGTTCGTCGCCCAATGTGGAGCACAACAAAACCAAAGGCGAAAACTTGTCGGAAGTGTAGTTGCCCATGTAATTTTTGTCGGCAACGATTGAAACTTCCCGCTGCTGATCAACTTCGTACCGCGTTTCCGAGCCGATACCGTGATAAAACGGGTATGTGCCGGTATAAATCGTAGCTAATGCGCTGGATTCGTTGATGTTGGGAAAACCAAATTCGACTTGCTTGTAGCACAATCCTTCGTTCATCAAACGTTTAAAACCCTTTTCACCGAATGTGGCATTGAAATATTGCAGATAATCGCCGCGCAATTGATCAATAGCGATGCTCACGACCAAATGGGGAGCTTCAGCCATTTGCTGTGCCATTAAAGCATTGGAGGTCAGTAATGTAATGAGCGAAAAGAGTATTTTGTTCATGATCTTTTCCGTTTTAATGCGAGCAGTCCGTAAATTGACGCGAAAATGAGGCAACCTATAAATGGGATGTTCGCTATACTCAAGGCTTGAGGAATGCAAGGCCAGGCTGCCAGCAAGATCACCAAAACGATTATATTAATAGAGTGGTACCAGCGAATCAGCGGGTACGGTTTTTTCAGAAAGAAGCCAACCATTCCGATCCAATGCAAAGGATGCAGCCACAGCAAGTTCCAATTAGGAGCTGTGCAAGGATGCTCGGAAAACAAACAGATAAAAGCAATTAAGCATCCCGCCGCGCCGGCTGCGAATAAGAGGAGTGCAAACGGCCACCGGGAAACGCAAGATTTTCTTTTATAAGTCGTTACAGCTAAAATTGAAAAGCATAAAGCGGCTAATATTCCGATTCCTAAGGGAGACAGGAGACAGGAAGAAAGGAGAAAGTGGGCGCTTGCAGAGTTGTTTTCCGGTTGCTTTTCTCCGACCAAAATTTGAGAGGAAAGCACGATAGGATATTTTTCTCCGGTAGAAGTTGTTATCGTTGCGAGATCTAAGGCATCTTTCAATTTTTCAGGCAAAAATAATTCCTGATGTTGGCTAATCAACGAATCTGCGCCGCTTCCGATGAGCAAGTCGATGCCGAAAGTCATCCATGGATAAGGATTTGTACAGGAATGGATTAGTTTTCGGAAAGTCGCCGGCTCCGTTTGTTTGGGATAAATTAAAGTTCCGCCACAGTACTTTTCGATCAAGTCGCGCGGGCGTGTCGTACAATTGTCAAACAAGAAGTTATAACGATATTCACGGTTTTCCGGCTCCAAGTTTGTGGCGATGAATTGGACTAAACCGGCTTTTTCCACATCGGGAATATTTAAAACTTGTTCGGTGATCGTTGCATTTTTCCAACTATATTCTCTAATAAATACATTATATGGAATTTGCGCAAAAAAATAATCGGTTTCTCCTTTGATGAAATGATAAATAAAATTCGGAATATGCGCATCGAACATGCCCCAATTCAATACGGCATCTATTTGATTGGCAGGGTCGTAGCATCGCAAAGCCGTGTGTCCGTAAATAGTGTAAACCTCAGTCGGACTTGGATCGACAGTTAAAAGGCTGACTCGCAAACTGTCGTAACTTTGCGCCTGAGCAAAACTTGTTACAGTGAACAAAACCGCCCAACACAAGGCTCGCCAAACGATTGATAAAGGATGATTTATCATTTTTTCCAATTTCGCATACAAAAGTACGGTATTTTTCCGTAATTTTGCGCATTCCTTATAGATATTAAATAATTTTAGTGTTATGAACAAATTAATTTCTTTTATGATGGCGGCCGGATTTTTCGTTTCATGCGCCGCGCAGGATCTGGTGTTACCTCCTCCCGTAAAGACCGGAGGTAAACCGTTGATGGAAGCCCTCAACGATCGTCAAACTACGCGGGAATTTTCGGATAAAGAGTTGGATTCCCAAACTTTATCCGATTTGTTATGGGCAGCTTACGGATTTAATCGCGACGACAAGCGCGTGGTTCCTTCGGCTAATAACAAACAGGAATTTACGGTATATGTCGTGATGAAATCGGGCATTTATGTGTATGATGCTAAGGAAAATACGCTCATTCAGAAAAAATCGGGCGATTTCAGAACTTCGACCGGCAAGCAGGATTTTGTCGCCGTTGCTCCGGTCAATCTGGTTTTCGTTGCGGATATGAACCTTATGCAGTCCAAAGAAACGGCGAATGCTGATTGCGGATATATTTCGCAAAATGTGTATTTGTATTGCGCTTCGGCCGGTTTGGGTACCGTAGTTCGCGGTTGGTTTGATGCCGACGAGGTGCGTAAAGCGTTGGAATTGGGCGAAAATCAGGAGCCGATATTGACGCAGACGGTGGGGTATAAGAAGTAATGCAAAAGAGGTGATAAAAAGATGCTGTTCACCTTTTTATCACCTCTCTGATTGGATTCAGGAAGCGATCTATCAGCCTCAAATCTTCGGTAATAATCTCCGCCGTCCCCGTCATTTCCTGACTGAAAGTCAACGTCTTGCCGTAATTAGTGACGAGTTCTCCGGGAAATTCCACTTCCAGAATATAGGATTTCGCACCGTTGCCATCGTCCAGCGGAACGAGCGATATGCTGTTGATTCTCACCCGGATCATCCCGTATTCCATGTATGGGAAATTATCGAACTTCACGTTCACTTCCTGACCCACTTTCACTTTGCCTGCGCCCTGCGGCGGCAAGTAGATTTTGCCGATGATTTTCGTCTTTTCTGCCGGGACAATCGTGACCAAAACTTCGCCGGAGCGGATGTTCTGGTTCTTTTGCCAATATTTTGTGAATGAAACGATTCCGCCGGTTGAAGCGGTCAGCATATACGTTTGTTCCCATGTTTTGATTTGCGCCGATAGTTGATCGTAAGATGATGTTAATGAAAGCTTTAATGCGTTTTCCTGATCGACCCGCTGCTGCTGCAAATCAAAAACCGACTGTTCCAATTGTAAGATTCCAACCTGTTGATTATCAATATTGATCTTGGCGTTTTCGTAACTTTGCTGCTGTTGAAGGAATGCCGATTTCGAGGCTTCGTATTCCAGCGAGGCAATCACGTTTTTGGTGAAAAGAGTGGAATCTGCTGCAAAAACTTTTCTTGCGCTTTCAAGCTGCTTGCGGGAGATAGAGAGCTGTTTTTTAGCCTTTTGCAGGATATTGTTTTGTGTTGTCATCTGTTTTTCAATTACGGCGATTTTTTTGTTATGATAATCAGCGGTAAGGAAGTATGAATAATCTTCGTACGATTTTAGAAAGGAATTGTAAGCGGGCTGTAAGTCGCCGAGCGAGGAGGAAAGAACAGGGAGAAAGGAAAAGAGGGAGGTATCCGGTCGTTCTCCTTTCTCCGTGTTCCACGCTTCCAAATCCTGCTTCAGCTTCAAGACGTCTTCCAGTTTCGCCGGATTTTCGATGTAAGCCAATTTGTCGCCTTGTTTCACAAGTTGTTTTTCAGTTACAAATACGGTATCGATGCGTCCGGCAGTTTTGGCGACAACGCCAGCAGGCAGGTTTTCGGTCGTTACGATTATTTTTGCCTGCAGAATATCGGGATATTTGAAAAGGTAACTGCCGGTTAGCAAAATTACTAAAATAAGGAAAACCAAGGTGATGCCCCGTCGTTGGAGCCACGAGGGGACGGCGGAGAGAACTTCCTGAAATTCTTCGCTGCGCAGTTCGATGTTGTTTTCCTCATTCATCCTCAATTCCCCAATTCCAATTGATTCTTTACCAGCGTATAATACAATCCTTTCGCTTCCGTCAAGCAGGTATGCGTCCCTTCCTCGACAATTCGGCCTTTCTCCATGACCACGATTTTATCGGCATTTTGTACCGTGCTAAGCCGGTGCGCCACAATCACGACTGTTTTTCCGTGATAAAATTCTTTCAGATTGTCGAGAATCACCCGCTCGTTATTTGCATCCAGGGCATTCGTAGCTTCATCGAAAAACAGGAAAACCGGATTTTTATACACGGCGCGAGCGATTAAAAGCCGTTGCCGCTGTCCCTGACTGACGCCGCTGCCTTCCATCCCGATTTTCGTGTTGTATTTCAAGGGCAAGGAGTTTATAAAATCGTGAATATTCGCTGTTTCCGCCGCCCGCTGCAAGCGTTTCTTGTCGATCGTGTCTTCGCCGACGGCAATATTGTTGGCAATTGTATCCGAAAAAATAAATCCGTCCTGCATCACGGCTCCTGCAACCTGTCGCCAAACGTGCGGGTTCATATCCACGAGCGGCGTGTCGCCGAGGAGAATTTCGCCTTTGTTTGGAACGTAGAAGTTTAATAATAACTTGATCAAAGTGGTTTTACCGCTTCCGCTGGCGCCGACGATCGCCGTAATTTTGTTTTGCGGAATTATAAGATCAACGCCGTTCAGGGCATAATTGCGTTCCGCTCCATCGTAACTGAAATACAAATCCTGGATACTAATGTTTTTATTTTCGGGGATTTCCGTGATTTTGCCGGTAATGGTTTGTTCCTCGTCTTCGCGGTTGTGAATTTCGTTGAGCCGTTCCAGACTGATTTTCGCATCCTGCGCCGCCTGCACAAAACCGATTAACTGTGAAACAGGCGCAGACAGTTGCCCGATAATGTAGGAAACCGACATCATCATTCCCAAAGTCATATTCCCTTCGATCACGGAACGTGCAGAGAGATAAGAAATAAAGAGTGAAGTGACCTGCGTAAAAAACACCGAACCCAATTGCTGGTACTGTCCCAAAGCCAGTCCCTTGATGCTGATATTGAACAGTTTCACTTGAATCCGTTCCCATTGCCAGCGTTGCTGCCGCTCGCAGTTGTTGAGCTTGATTTCCTGCAT
>JAISKG010000158.1 GCA_031261015.1 Dysgonamonadaceae bacterium
GAAAGAATATCGCCACTCACTACACCGCCAAGATTTTTAAATTCCCGATTGTCAATAGAATAACTAAACTGATAATCATCTCCATTGGCTGCTGCTTTCAATTGAACAGGCTGCTGTAAATCTATTTTTTCTGCGGCAATTACCCTTGATTTTCCGTCTTCCGTTCTTGCTAAAATCAAATAACCATCCTTGCCTTTTTGGGTAACGCCCAGCACATAATTGAATGTTTCTTTTTGATAGCACACCATTCCAGCCAAATCTTTTTCCGATTGCGGTTGGAACCGGATGGTTACTGCCGCCTCAAACTGTTTGTGTTGTTGCCTGTAAAATAGCGTTGATGTCGGTTTTGCCTCTTTGATATGGGTCGGATACGGATTAATTTTCAATCCGACTTTCGTTAGTTCTACAAAATCTTCACGTGCTCCTCTCACGCCTATCCATCTGTCGTCCAATTTTTTAGCGGTAAAATCATCGGCAAACGTGAAATTTCCGTTAGGCATAAATCCTTCTTTCCCTGTTTTATTTTCCACGCCTTGTGGCATTTTTTGCTTGGGCAAAAGCGGCACCAATCCGTTTTCAAAAACAGGAAATTCGCCTGACCAATCCACCGGCAACAGAAATGTTTCGCGACCGGTATTTACCCTGCCTTTTTCGTTGGGACGAACTGCCAAAAATACACCGTAATAACTGCCGTCGGGCGTTTGTACACGGTCTGCGTGTCCAGCCCAATCGACCATTTCCTTCCTGTCGCGCGGGAAATAGCGTTGAGTGAGTATCGGGTTATTTTTTGCCGGAACATACCTTCCTGTGGGGCTGTCGCTCACAAAAATCACTTCGCTATGCCAATCGCCTGTACCTCCTTCGGCACACATCAGGTAATACCGTCCGTTTTTCTTGTATAAATGAGGACCTTCAATCCAAATTGGCTTTTGAGCAATATCCGTGCCACCGTCCACTATCACTTGGTCTGTTCCGGAAATTACCCGGTCGTTTTCGGTATCGTATTCCCAAATTTTAATTACCCGATGTCCTTCGTACAACGCTTGAGCGGGCGCATCATTGTGCACAAGATAGGCTTTGCCGTTATCGTCGAAAAACAAAGCGGGGTCTATGCCATCGAAATCAAGTTGAATCGGGTCGCTCCACGCACCGGCAGGGTCATGGGTTTTCACGACCATATTTCCTATTCCGCCTGCAATTTGCGTGGTTATCATATAAAAGGTGTCGTTGTGCGGATTATATTTAATATCAGGGGCATAAATACCTTTGCTCATTCCGGCATCCTGCACTTGCAACTGCGAAGTTCTGTCCAAAACGTGTCCTATTTGCCGCCAATTCACGAGGTCTTTGGAATGAAAAATCGGCACACCGGGGAAAAAGGCAAACGAGGAATTGACCAGATAATAATCCTCCCCTTTGCGCGTGATGCTTGGGTCGGGATAGCAACCTTGCAAAATGGGCGAATAAAACTCGTCCGCTGCCAAAGGATAATTTCGATATACTTCGTCATTGCCGGTATAACTGAAATGCGTAAAAAGCGGAGCATTCGTAGCCGATTGCGCTATGGCGGATAGCGAAAACGCTAAGCATAATAATAAGACAATATTCTTTTTCATCTGTTTCTAATTCTTAATTTTTAATTCTCAATTCTTAATTCTCAATTTATTTATAATCATACAGTTTTACGTGCTGAATACTCCATCCTCCTACCGGAATGCGCAAGTGTCGTCCTTGATGGTCTTGGTCGCCATTCAGCCGGCGCAGGGGAATCATTTTGCCTTCTTTCCATTCGATTTCGTCAATCGAACTGATGCCTGTTATTGTTCCGTCTTTGCGCGTATTATCAAATGTAACGACAACACCCGACCCTGCAACAAGATATTCTTTTGCCGACAATTGTATCAAAATTGCTCCTGTTTCACTCCAAGTAGCGGTATCTTTATTGTTTTCCCAAGGCAAGGAAAAATAATGGGTAAATGTGAAGGTATAATTTCCTCTGCGAATAAGTTTTTCTTTTGTTGCGCCGGTCAATATAATGCCGTTGGTTTGTCCCTTTCCTTGTATTTGGGTCAATAAAGGCGATAGTTGTTGCAACATTTGGTAACTATGTGTTAAGGGGTATTTTTCCGGCTCGGCTACGTCTTCGATAGAAAAAGGCGAAAATCCCATCGCATCATGCTCGCCAAAAGCATACAACGCACGAATGGCATTTGCGTCGTGAAGTCGGATTTCAGGGACAAACAAGGGATTGCCGTTGACGTGATATTGAGCGAGCCAATCTTCAAATCCGGGGTCGTAAATATCAGGCGAAAGGAAATCTATTGCAGGTGCGGCTGCCCGCCAAATATCTAATAGATGTGCCAAAGGTCCGGCACTTGGATACTGACCCGGTTTGCGTCCACGGCTATTGAGGGCTGCATTGAGATACATCGGTAGCGGATAGACTTGTTTGCCTGCTTGTGCAATTTCCTGCACATACAATCCGTAGTGCCAAGCCATAAAGATTTCTTCCGTTTCCAATCCTTCGCCGAACACAGCAGTCCAGTTACCTTGGGTTTTGAAACCATTGGCTTCCCATTGTTGAAACAGTTGTGGGCGCAGCGCTTTTTTGTTTTTCAACAAGTAGTTAAT
>JAISKG010000188.1 GCA_031261015.1 Dysgonamonadaceae bacterium
CGCTGTTACCGTAGAAGGTATTTCCTTCCCATTCATTGGCTATTGCAGAATACAATCCCCAATGGATAAACATGGCATAGTTGCCCCACTCGAAAAAACGTCCCCGCTTTTCGTCCGGCTGTCCGTTTGCCGGGAATATGGCAAACCAAATCGCCACTGCACATACTACTGTTTTTACTGTTTTCATGCACAATTTATAATTTATAATTAACAATTAGTTCACAGCATTTTATCGAAATAAGCGATGGTCTTCTTCAATCCTTCTTCCAGCTTGACGGTCGGTTGCCAGCCCTCTAACTTCTCATAAGCCAGCGAGATGTCCGGTTTCCGTTGTTTCGGATCGTCAGCCGGCAGCGGTGCGAAGATGATTTTAGACGACGAATTAGTCAGTCGAATCACCTGATTCGCCAGTTCGAGCATGGAAAACTCGCCCGGATTGCCGATGTTCACCGGCCCGATAAAATCGTCGCCGGTACGCATCATCCGTACCAATCCTTCCACCAAATCGTCAATGTACTGGAAACTTCTTGTCTGGCTGCCGTCGCCATAGACCGTGATGTCTTTTCCGGACAAGGCTTGTACGATAAAATTGGACACGACCCGTCCGTCGTTCGGGTTCATGCGCGGCCCGTAGGTGTTGAATATCCGGACGATTTTGATTCGCAACCGGTGTTGGCGGTAATAATCCATGAAAAGCGTTTCAGCCGCCCGTTTTCCTTCGTCATAGCAGGAACGCGAACCGATGGGATTGACGTTTCCCCAATACGATTCCACCTGCGGATGAATGGCGGGATCTCCGTAGACCTCGCTGGTGGAGGCTTGCAGGATGTTGGCTTTCACCCGTTTGGCTAATCCCAACATATTCAATGCGCCGTAAAAGGACGTTTTGATGGTTTTAATCGGGTTGTATTGATAATGCACCGGCGAGGCCGGACAAGCCAGGTTGTAGACTTTGTCCACCTCGGCATAATACGGCGTGGTGACATCGTGCCGGACTAATTCAAAACGGTCATACCCCAACAAGTGGCGGATATTATCCTTGCTTCCGGTGAAATAATTATCCAGACAAATGACGTCGCATCCGTCGTGAATCAGTCGTTCACACAAATGCGAACCTATAAAACCGGCTCCCCCGGTGACTAACACTCTTTCCATGATTCATTCAAAGATTCCAACAGTCAAAGATTCAAGTCTTGTCAGGCGGAATCTTTGAATGTTGGAATTATAATTTAAAATCCCCTGATGGCTTTGATTCCCGGCAATACTTTCCCTTCGATGGCTTCGAGCAAGGCGCCGCCGCCGGTAGATACGTAGGATACGCCGTCGGCCAGGCCGAATTTGTTGACGCAGGCAACCGAATCGCCGCCGCCAACCAACGAGAAAGCGCCGTTTTTAGTCGCAGCTACAACTGCTTCGCCTACGGAACGCGAGCCGTGAGTGAAGTTTTCAAATTCAAACACGCCGGTCGGGCCGTTCCAGAGAATGGTTTTCGAGGCTTTGAGGACTTCGGCGTAAATGGCTTCCGTCTTCGGGCCGATGTCCAAACCTTCCCATCCGTCGGGAATCCGGTTTACATCTGCAAAATCGGTTTTGGCGTCGTTGCTGAAACTGTCGGCGATTTTGCTGTCGACAGCCAGTACAAGGTTTACGCCCTGTTCTTTGGCTTTCTGCACTAATTCGGTTGCCAAATCCAGTTTATCGTCTTCACAAATCGAGTTTCCGATTTGACCGCCCGCCGCTTTCGTGAAGGTATAGGTCATCCCGCCGGTGATAATCAGATTATCCACTTTTCCGAGCAGATTTTCAATGATTTCAATCTTGGAAGAGACTTTCGAGCCACCCATGATGGCGGTGAACGGACGTTGAATGTCATTCAATACTTTTTCAACGGCTTTCACTTCTTTTTCCATCAAATAGCCGAACAGTTTGTGGTCGACATCGAAAAAGTCCGCTATCAGGGCGGTGGATGCGTGAGCGCGATGCGCTGTACCGAAGGCGTCGTTTACATAAACGTCTGCGTATGAAGCCAGTGTCTCAGTGAATGTCTTCTGGCTTGCCTTTATCGCTTTTTTAGCGGCGCTTTTTTCTTCATCCGTAGCGTCATCGGCCAGTCCGCGGGGTTTACCTTCTTCTTCGGCATAGAAACGCAGGTTTTCGAGCAACAAGACTTCGCCCGGTTGTAAAGCCACTGATTTCACTTTGGCTTCCTCGCCGACGCAATCATTTGCAAATTGCACATCAACACCCAGCAGTTCAGATATATGCGCCAGGATGTGTTTGAGGGAAAATTTATCCGCAACGCCTTTCGGACGTCCCAGATGAGAGCCGATAATCACACTTCCGCCGTCAGAAAGGATTTTCTTCAGGGTAGGCAGCGCTGCACGTATACGCGTGTCGTCCGTAATGTTGAAATTCTCATCAAGAGGTACATTGAAGTCCACTCTTACAAAAGCCTTCTTTCCGGCAAAATTAAAATTGTCAATCGTTTGCATAATTATGTTTATTAAATCGTTTAATATAATACATCTACATAAATGTGGTTTTAAAAAGCGATGCAAATATACAAAGGAATTGTCAATTGTCAATTGTTTTACGGGTAAATATTATTTTCAGGCGGAATCTTTTTGTCCGGAAGGGTGTGAAGATTTTTCTCTGCGTTCAAAATATTAATGTACGAAGGATTGTCGTTGCAGAATGTCACTTGAGCCTTTCGGCGGGAACGAAACTATCCTGAAATTCATGGAGAGTTATAAATCATTCAGGTTAGAAAGAAAGGCATGTCAGAACGTCTCAATTCCAAAAAAATAAAATGATATTCAGCTTATTGCAGGTTTTATGAATG
>JAISKG010000191.1 GCA_031261015.1 Dysgonamonadaceae bacterium
ATTCCGCAATCCGGTTCAGCAAATCGTCGTTAGCTCCACGTAAATTAATGTATGACTTGATGTTGCTGGAAATGGAATAAAAATTTCCCGTTAATTCCTGCACTCCCGCCAAAAATTTACTTCGCTGAAACAAGCCGTTGTTGACAATCAATAATATCGAAAGAAAACTCAACAAAACGAAGAGCTGCCAATGGACATTCTTCAGAATAAAATTGATTAGATTTCTCAACTTACCGGATCAGGAAATTAAATTTGTTAATATTTTTCAAAGCGACTCCAGTGCCTTTAGCTACCGCGTGCAAAGGATCGTCGGCGATATGGAATTGAATATTGATCTTGTCGGTCAAACGTTTATCCAAGCCTTTCAACAATGCGCCGCCACCGGCCAAATAAATACCGTTGCGTACAATGTCGGCGTACAATTCGGGAGGCGTATTTTCCAGCGCGCTCAGGATCGCCATTTCGATTTTCGACACCGATTTATCCAAACAATGAGCAATTTCCTGATAGGAAACGGGAACTTCCATCGGAAGAGCCGTCATACGGTTCGGGCCGTAAACGGGATAATCTTCAGGCGGTTCTTCCAGATTCACCAAGGCGGAACCGACATTGATTTTGATCAACTCGGCCGTGCGTTCGCCTACCTTCATGTTGTGCTGGCGACCCATGTACTCAATAATATCTTGTGTCAGATCGTCGCCGGCAATCCGGATGGATTTGTTGGAAACAATTCCGCCGAGTGAGATGATGGCAATTTCAGTCGTACCTCCGCCTATATCGACAATCATGTTTCCGTCGGGCGCTTCCACATCCAGACCGATACCGATTGCAGCCGCCATCGGCTCGTAAATCATGTAAACGTCACGACCGCCGGCATGTTCGGCCGAGTCGCGTACTGCACGGATTTCCACTTCGGTGCTTCCCGAAGGAATACAAACGACGATTCGCAACGATGGCGAAAAGAAACGATTCTTATGATTGATCATCTTGATCATCCCGCGAATCATTTGTTCGGCAGCGTAGAAATCGGCAATTACACCGTCGCGCAATGGGCGGATTGTCCGTAACTTATCATGAACTTTGCCATGCATCTGCTGAGCTTCTTTGCCAATTGCTACTACTTTATCTTGACGGTCGAGCGCGACCACCGACGGTTCATCGACCATAATCTTACCATTACTTATAATAATGGTGTTAGCGGTTCCCAAATCCATCGCTATTTCTTGCGTGAAAGAAAATAATCCCATATTTTTTTAATGTTTAAAATGACGGACACCCGTCATGACCATTGACATATTATTTTGATTACAATACTCGACCGACAAATTGTCTTTGATCGAGCCTCCCGGTTGAACAACTGCCGTAATGCCTGCTTCGTGCGCAATTTCCACACAATCGGGAAACGGGAAAAAAGCGTCGGAAGCCATCACCGCTCCCTGCAAATCGAAACCGAAGGAACGGGCTTTCTCGATGGCTTGTTTCAAAGCATCCACGCGGGAAGTTTGACCCACTCCGCCGGCGCACAGTTGTTTGTTTTTTGCCAACACAATAGCATTGGACTTTGTATGTTTTACTAATTTATTGGCAAACAATAAATCGGTAATTTCTTGTTTATTCGGCGATTGACTGGTTACAATCTTCAAGTCCATTTCTGTTTGAACGCTTAAATCTTTGTCTTGCAATAAAACACCATTCAGCAACGAACGGAATTGCACCGTCGCTTTCGGAGATTGCTTTTGCACCAATAGAATGCGGTTTTTCTTCTGCGATAAAATCTCTACCGCCTCCGGGTCGTAAGCCGGAGCTACAATAATTTCAAAGAAAATTCGATTAATCGCTTCCGCAGCAGCCGCATCAATAGGCGCATTGCAGATCAGCACGCCGCCGAAAGCCGAAACCGGATCGCCGGCCAAAGCGGCTTCCCAAGCGTCTTTTACCGTAGGACGGGAAGCAATGCCGCAAGCATTGTTGTGCTTCAAAACGGCAAATGTCAATTCATCAAATTCGGAAATCAAATCGACAGCCGAATGAATATCCAATAAATTATTGTAAGAAATTTCTTTTCCTTGAATTTTGTCAAACAATTCGCTCCAGTCGCCATAGAAAACACCTTTTTGATGTGGATTTTCTCCGTAACGCAAGGTTTCGGCATTGTCAAAGGCTTGGCGGAAATGCGAACCTTCGTTTTGATCGAAATAATTGAAAATCGCGCTATCGTAGCCCGAAGAAACGGCAAAAGCCTCTTTAGCAAATTCTTTCCGTTCGGCAAGAGTGGAAGATGCGCCTTGTTTAGCCAGCATTTGCGAGAGAGCGGCGTATTGCGCTTGCGAAGCCACAATCACCACGTCCTGAAAATTTTTAGCCGCAGCACGAATCAGCGAAATCCCGCCGATGTCGATTTTCTCAATAATTTCCTCTTCCGAAGCTCCCGAAGCCACCGTTTCGCGGAAAGGATACAAATCGACAATAACCAAATCAATTTCCGGAATTTCGTATTGTCCGATTTGCGCTTGGTCGCCGGCATGTTCGCGCCGGTTCAAAATTCCCCCGAAAATTTTGGGATGCAAAGTTTTAACCCGTCCGCCCAAAATAGACGGATAACCCGTCAAGCTTTCCACCGGACAGCAAGGATATCCCAGTGATTCAATGAAAGTTTGCGTGCCTCCGGTGGAATAAAATTCAACACCATCGCGATGCAATTGATTTAAAATTTCATCCAATCCTTCTTTGTGAAAGACCGAAATGAGAGCGCTTTTTATATTTTTCAGGTCGGGCATCCTTATCTGTATCTATTTTGTGGCTAATTCGAGGACACAAAATTAAACATTAAGTTTGAAAAAACATACAAACCGGGTGTTTTTTTAAAATTTTTATAAACAGAACCCCCGGAAGCTTGAGCGACCGGGGGTATTCTTTACTTGAGTGGCGTGATTGATTATCCTTTGATAATTGCTTCCGACGGACAAACATCAGCGCAAGTACCGCATTCGGTACACACTTCCGGATCGATTTTATAAATATCGCCTTCGGAGATCGCTCCTACCGGACATTCATCGATACAGGTTCCACAAGCAATACAATCATCTGTAATTACGTAAGCCATAGTTTTCTATTCTTTTTTTAAAATTATTACTTTGCAAAGATAAAATTTGTTCCCAATATCTCCGAAAAAAAACTGCGAAATCTGCACAGTTTAAAACCATTCTAAATTAGATCGCTTGTCGATCACTTTTCTCAGTAAAGTGTTATATTTGTCGGTACTTTTAATTATTAATCAAAATTATTTTATTTACTTTTTATGAAAACAGGACAAAAATTCACAGCTGAGTTAATCGGCACATTTGTTTTGGTATTAGGCGGTTGCGGTACTGCAATCTTTGCAGGAGGCGCCGTAGGATTTGCCGGAGTTGCTCTGGCTTTCGGCTTAACGATCGTAGCGATGGCTTACGGAATCGGTCACGTTTCGGGCGCGCACCTGAATCCTGCCGTTTCGGTCGGCGTTTTTTGCGCCGGACGCATGAGCGCAAAAGACTTGGGCGTTTACATTGCCGCTCAGGTGATCGGCGGTATTTTGGCCGCAGCCTTGATGGCTTTCATCGTTTGCCAATACGGCGGAACCCGCGGAACATTTGCCGCTAACGGTTTCGGAGATGCGTTCGCCGGAGCTGCCAATTACGTGCAGATTTCGGCTCTCGGTGCGTTTGTCATTGAATTTGTGCTTACTTTCATCTTCCTGATCGTGATTTTGGGAGTGACGGATGCACGTTCCAACAGCAGCTTCGCCGGCCTCGCCATCGGTTTGACGTTGACGTTGATTCACTTGATCAGCATTCCGTTGACCAATACTTCGGTGAATCCCGCCCGATCGATCAGTCAAGCGATTTTTTCCGAAAATCCGGCGGCATTGCCTCAATTATGGTTGTTTATTGTAGCTCCAATCGCAGGAGCCGCTTTAGCTGCAGTGGTTTATAATGCTGTAGCTGGGAAAAATAAATAAGAACAAGTAGCAGCAGCAAACAAGGTAGGGGCGAAAAATTTTTCGTCCCTATTTTTTGCCTGATTTCTCCAACTTATTTTTTTAGTAACAGGGCAAACTCATCTTAATTTATTTAAAGAAGACCGAAGGTCTTCTATTTGGGTAACCCCGGTGCAAGCGTAGCGCAGCCTGGGGATAATAAGGCAATATCTCTCTCCACTCCGCACTGGCCGCGTAGCGGCCTAAGTTTAGTAGCCGTGGGTGAGTGAACACCCGGAGGGTGGAACGTAGCCCACGGATATAAATGTATCCCACACACATAAGCCGCGTAGCGGCGAAACCATTTTCAGACAGGTTGCACCGCTACGCGGCGCAGGGATGAATTGACGTCCTGCAACCGGGGGTTACGCACAGCCCTTTGGGCTGGTGCTTACCCCCGGCTATAATGCTTTGCGCCCGATGGGCGCTTACTGATGCAATCGGGGGAAGCGGTATAAATTTTTTATAGGAAACAAAAAAGGGAAAAAAGCTAATTTCTTTTTTCCCTTCTTTTTCATATTAATTCCGGTTTATCGAGGAAGATAAGCCAAAATTTCACTTGGGCGAATGTTCTTTGCCACAATGATTCCGTTTGAATCGATCAACCAATTGGAGAAACTGCTTTGTAAGTGGAACTTACGATACAGTTCCGA
>JAISKG010000204.1 GCA_031261015.1 Dysgonamonadaceae bacterium
ACTTTGCCCACTGCGATTCGTCCGACATAATTGGAATAATCGAGCGAGGTAATTTGTATTTGCGGCGTTCCTTCCAGCGTTTTCGGCGCGGGAATATGCTCGATAATCGCATCCAATACTGGAAAAATATTGTCGGAAGGTTTCTTCCAGTCGTCCGACATCCAGCCTTGCTTGGCCGAACCGTAAATCGTGGCGAAATCCAATTGATCTTCGGTGGCGTCCAGCGCAAACATCAGGTCGAAAACCATTTCCTGCACTTCTTCGGGACGGCAATTCGGCTTATCCACTTTGTTGATGACAACTACCGGCTTTAATCCCAGGGCGATCGCTTTTTGCAACACAAAGCGTGTTTGCGGCATTGGCCCCTCGAACGCATCGACCAGCAGCAGCACGCCGTCGGCCATGTTGAGCACGCGTTCCACTTCGCCGCCGAAATCGGCGTGTCCCGGCGTGTCAATGATATTGATTTTATATCCTTTGTAATTGATTGATACGTTTTTAGCTAAGATTGTGATGCCGCGTTCGCGCTCCAGATCGTTGCTGTCGAGGAATTGATCCAGTTCCGCTTTGTCGTCGCGGAACAATTTTCCGGCCAGCAACATTTTATCTACCAAGGTTGTTTTTCCATGATCGACGTGCGCGATAATGGCTATATTTCTGATTTTTTGCATACGATTTTTTTAGTTTGAGGGCGCAAAGGTAATAAAAAAAGCGGAAAGGCTCTTATCGCAAGAGCCTCCCGCTTACTTAAAACTTTAAATAAAACATTAAACGACGTTTAATTAAAATGTTAGAATCCTCCGTTTTTTGTTAAACACATAAAAAACGATTCCAATCAAGATTACCAATAAACCGTCTCCGGCAGGCACTTCCTGCCCGACTTTATCCGCATCGCCTCCACCTTCCGTACCTCCTGCGCGGAGGGTAGGGAGAAGTTCGTCTTCCTGTTCAGCAGGAGATTTACCATTGTATAATCCTGCATGTTCGTCTTGTACGAAAACAGTTCTATAATCTTTTTTATTACTATACAAACCTATATTGTTTTGTTTAATGCCGGCTTGAAGTTGCGTTATCTGTATAGAGAATAGTACAAGCATATAGAGGCAACAAATTTTTGTTTTCATGTTTGTTTTCATTTTTATGAGTTATTTTATTATGATTTTCTTCACTTCCGCACCGTATTTTCCACTGGCTTTGACAATGTAAATACCCGGCGTATTGACGGTATAATGATAGTGTGAAACAGATAAATGTTTCTCATTAACCAAATGAACTCCTTGAAGATTGGTAATTTCAATGCTGCTGATCGAATCGGCATCCTTAGAGAGGATTTCGATGTTGCGCCCGGAATTGTTGATTGAAATATTAGCCTTAGCTGCCGTTTCGATGACTGTGGGAGCATTCGGCCGGGTCGTCAGATAAAAGCGGTTTTCCAAATATGCGCCTTCGCCGGCTACCGTTTCAAAAGTGTAAGTATTTTGAAGCGAAAGGTCGATAACCTTGTTTTCTTGCGAATCATGCAAATAGAATCCGGTTTGGTTGAATTCATTCATGCCGGAGAAATGCAAAGTGACCGCTCCTTCTTTAGAGGTATAAACGCCTAATGAGATTTGCTCACTTAGGTTATTTAAGGCATTAATATCCAAGGCATAACCGTCGCTCGAACGGGTATAGATCTGCAACGATTGTCTGTTACTTTCCGGGAATAATTGATAACTATCTTCTTCGGGATCGTAAGCGTTAGTTGCTTCCGGTAAGTGCAGTAATAAAATCTTGCAACGCTCTTCGTCGCGTGTAGCCAGAATTTCCAATTTTTTGATGTTGGATGACGCATGAGCCGAACGAAGCCCATCGTTCAACGAAGTATAAGCAGACGTCGATTGTATATTTACTTGTAATACCGGGTTGGCCACGCGAGAAATGACGATAAACGATTGCATCGGAGCAATCAAATACGACAGGTTAGGATCCGTAGGATCTGTATTGTACCATACTCCGCTGATTTTCTTGTATGTCGAAAAAGCGTTCACTTTGCCGTCGGAGCCGGTATTCACGCCATACGCTAATTTATATCCGTCGTAAATCTGGCCGACATTATCGTCGAGGAATTTATCCAAAGCGATATGAGCCATGAAAGGATTGCCGACTAAAACCGGTTGCTCGGTGTCCGAACAAGGAGAGGCAGCTAAAGGAACATATCCGCCGGCAGCCAAAGGTTCGTAAATAAAACGATGCTTGTTCGTCCGGGAGAGAGCGCCGGTTTCTCCGACCGCAGTAGTAGCGTCCGACCAATAGTAATATTTTGTATCGCTTTTCGGGAAAGAGAAAGTCACCGGATCATGGTCGGTATAATCCGTTCCTTGCTCGTCCGTCCAGATTGCAACACCTTTTCCTGCAGTTAACAGTTCGTCGGCATTATGGAAACGTCCCGTCCATGAATAGGAAGCCGTTTGAAACGTTTGAGGATTGGGAGCATTGAAATACATCGGTTCAATGAAATACCCGTCCAAGAAAGGATTGGGATTACTTTGGTAAATATCGCCTACATAAAAATTGCCGAGAGGGGCCGATAACATGTACCAGCGGTTAGCCTCAAGCGTCAAATCCACATAAGCTTTGGAATAATGCAGCGAATCGGTTCTTACCACTTCGGCTCCCGACTGGAAATGTATATTGTTACAAGCAGCAACATTATCAATAGCAGTTGTATAGCCCGTAGCTGCCGGTGACAAATCGGGATATGTCAACGGACTCAGTGATTGAGGCGAAGGAATCAATACATTGGTACAATATCCGGGGAATTTATAGATGGAACAATCGGAGCAAGTATAATCCAAACTGCCGGGGTAAGTCCAGTTAGCGGCGTTTAGCCAATCTCTGTCGGTTGCCCCGTTCCATATCAACGTATCCGGTACAAGGTAAGCGAGTACTTTGTTCACTCCGGACAAGGTTACTCCATCATCTACCTGCACATAAAGAGTATCTACCACCGAACTCGTTCCTTTGGTGTAAGAAAAAGGATTGCCTGTGGTTGCAGTCGCTCCTCCGGAAGAAGGATTTTGCGTGTACCAATAATATGTATAACCCGGATTATCCGGATAAAAATAAATATCGGTGGGTACTCCGCCGCACAAAGCATAAGCTTCTATTGGTTGAGGATTAATTTGATAAGTGAGAGTCGTGTCGCATGTGGAACCGTTTGTTGTTGTATAAGACAAAGTAAGGGAAACATTCCGGTTGCCGGGATCGCTCCAAGTGACTGAAGGAGTAGGGTCTGAAGAAGAAGCGGGCGTGCAACCGGAGAAAGTCCACGAATAGGTTAAGTTCACGTTATTGATCAGGCTCATATCTGCCGTGTTCACAGAGAATGTAACCGGCGTTCCCGGAACTTCATCCGCAGACTGGGGCGATTGAGAAATCGTCGCATTGAAATAAATATCCGTTACATAAATAGAATCGGTAACATTGGTAGGATTTTGATCTAATTGCAGGATGTATTTTCCCGGCATATCGGTTGTAATCGTCGGAGTTGTAGCCGTACTTCCGTCGGGATAAGTCCATAAATAACTCAAAGCGTAGCCGCCGTCCAAAGTAACGGAACTTCCCGGACATTTATAAAGTGTATCGGTAGCAAACGAAAAATACCCGAATTGCGATAGATAACCATAAGAAGTCATGGTATTGGACGATGAATTTGCTGCGAAGTAACCCAATGAAAAAATACTTTTGTTATTGGATATGGTGATATATTTTTCATTGACATTCGGTAAATCAAACCGGGCGACTTGCCAGCCGGTTATCGTCGAAATGGTATAAGGAGTACCAATATTTAAACTATTCGTTACTCCATCAATAGTAATATTAAAATCCGTATCTGTTCCTGATCTGAATACAACAAAGGCTTTCTTGGTTTCGGAAGTCACCTGATAATAAGAAATTGCATTTTGGGAAATGGAAAAGATGCTGGGGATAAGAGCAGCCCCTTGTTCGTTCACTCCCGTCCGCTGATAACAGTAAACCGGATTAGAGGCTTCCAGAAATGAGGCGTTGGCTGTCGCAGGGAAAGTATATAAATAAGATTGTCCGGTATTGATCGTTGCGACGGCT
>JAISKG010000223.1 GCA_031261015.1 Dysgonamonadaceae bacterium
GGATTCAAAATCGCCATGATCCGGTTGACTCGCACCGAGGTTTTCGTCAGGTCTTCGTTGGCTTCGGCGAATTTTTTCTTCTCAAATCCCAAGCGGCTGAAAGCGCGAATAATCCGGATGCCCATCAAATTTTCGCGCAAAATCAAATTCAATTGATCTAATTTTTTCTGAATGGAACGGAAAAGCGGAACGGCTTTCATCGTGACTAAATAAACCAATCCCGCAATAACCGGCAAGATAGCCAGCAACAGCAACGACAATTGCGCATCTTTTTGAAGGGCCATTACCACGCCGCCGATGCACATTACCGGAGCGCGCAGCATCATCCGCAGCATTGTAAAAGTTGTACTTTGAATTTGTTGCACGTCGTTTGTCGTACGGGTAATGAGCGACGACGTCCCGATTTTGTCAAATTCGCCCAGCGAAAAATGCGTGATGTGATCGAAAAGCGCGCGGCGCAAATTACGCGCCATGCCTAAAGCCGTCTGCGAAGCCAGATAACCGGCGATCATCGCACAGGCAATGCCGGCTAAAGAAATCAGCAGCATGATCCCGCCGGTACGGAAAATAAAATCCGTGTCGCCTTTGGCAATTCCCTGATCAATAATATCGGCCATAAAATTTGGCAAAAGCAGATCAGCAACGACCTGTCCGAAAGTCAATAAGACAATCAGAGTAATCGTGAACCAAAAAGGTTTTGCAAAACTTTTTATTTTGATGGACATATTGTACAGAATTACAAGTAATAAAACAAAACAAGTTAGATTATGTTCAAATCCGGACAATTTTAATCAGTCGCAATGACGGACGCGCTATTTCGCGTAAAGTACTCCTTGCTTACTGATTGATAATCCGCCGCCAAATGTGTTTCCTCCGAAAAATTCGCCTTCATCATAGCCGCCCGTCAACCGGACTGTCCATCCTTCCCAGCGGGGACAATTGTAAATAAGTTCCAATCGCGAGGCAAGCCCTTTTTGTTCAGAGCGAAACGGTAGATAATAACGTCCTAAATTCCGGCCGACCGTCATCAGCGCCCGGTACTGCAACGATGGCTGCAAATAACCTTCCACTCCCAAATGAAACGCCGAAATGCGGTTTCCTTTAAATTCCAGACTGTGATCGGTATTGTATTCGGGCGAAAGCAACAGCGGCGTGCCCATGCTTTTGCCGTAATACGAATTGCCTTGTGCGTAATCGGTGTTATTATAATAATTGTCGTTTCCGTTTCCTTTGCTGATCAATTTATCGCGATGTTCGTCGTCCATTTCCATATTAAAATGGATCGGCCCGGTTTGCTGCTTCGAATAAATATATTCCATTACCACTCCGGATAGTAAGTTTTTCTTATGAGAGTGAAATTCCAAGCCCAGCACATTGTCACGGTAATTTTCAAAAGCCATGCCCGATCCGTCGTCGAAAAAATGATGTATATAGGCGCTGATGCGATCGTCGGTATTCAATTTATAATCATACTTCAATATATAACCGCCCCAATGCGAACCGGCAGCGTAAGCTTTACTTGCGCCCGAAGCGCCTTCGCCGCCTTCTTTGGCAATCATCACGCGAAGCAAATTGTCGAGGTTGCGCGGTTCCTCAGTGGCGGTATATTCCCATTGTCCGTTGACCATGTGATATTTATAAATCGTTCCACCCCATTGAGCCGCATGTATCATTCCGGCCGTGAACTGCATTTTGTGCCGGTTTTCCATATCGCCGAAACGGAAGTAAATCGCTTTGTTGTGCGACAATGCGTTTTTTGTATAGCTGCGCGAATACGGCAAGGCGCGATCTTCCTGCCATTTCCCGTCTAAATAAGCGCCTAAAGCGATATCTCCTTTAATAAAAAAATTCCCTTTGGTATAAGGAACTAACAGAAAATCGGGAATACTTCCCTTGATTTGCGGATGCGGACGGGAATTATTGGAATTGATCCAGTCGCCGGAACTCAAATACGGATTCAAAAAAGACAGGTAATCTTCGCGCGAACCGACATCCAAACGCAACGATTTCCAATTGACGCGGCCGTAAATCTGTTGAAGCCAGACATTTCCGTAAGGCGCATCATTCCCGGAAACGACGTCGATTCCAGCTTGCCACGACCAGTCGCGATTGAGCGTCTGCTCGTGAAAAGCGCCTGCACGCAGGTAAAAATTCGGCGCAGTCAAAGCCGTTACGCCCCATTGCTGGCTCACCAGCCAGAAAGGAGTATGTTCGCCGGTCGCCGCCGAGCCGAACGTTTCGACTTTGTAAGTTTCTTTGATTTGACCTAATAAGTTGAGGCCGAGCAAACTAACTCCGATCAAAAAAGCCAGTCGTTTCATTTTAGTAATTGATAAAGTGATACGTTACTCCCGAATGCGACAAAACTAAACGATGCGTATTCAATTCTTTAATTGTATAAGTCACAGCAGTATCTTTCCACAAAGTCAGATTTTTTATAATATGATAGCGTGGATCTAATTGGATATGTAATTGATCGCTGGCCGGAAAGTCGATGTAACCGTAAAGAATTTCCTTTTCCATCGGCCAACGCTCCGGCGGATACAGAACCGTGTAAGAAAAAATTGCCTGCCGCTGAAAACTGTAAAAAATCGTATCGACAGCGTGACTTCCCTGCTCGTCCTCAATCGTTTTTAATTGCCACATTCCATTGACGTCAGGCAAATTACGATCCAAACAAGTGGTAAAAAAAAGCAAAGAAAAAGTAAGTGCAAAAAACAGCTTTTTCATATCAATTCATTCCTAATACCGTGTAAATAATTCCGAGTAAAGATAATATTATAATGATCACTCCGACCACTTTATTCATGATCCACAGGCCGCGCAACTTGAAAAAACCGCGCAATTGGCTCACAATCGTTGTAATCAAAAACCACCAGAGAATGGCGCCCAGCATGATACAAAACAATCCGATCACAATGGAAGCGAAAGTTTCGTCAGGCGCGATGAAATTAAATTGAGCTAAAAACGCGATGTACAACAGAATAATCAAAGGGTTGGATAAAGTCAGCAAAAAAGCGGTGAGGGCGTCTTGCGAATATGTGCTGACCCTGCCGCTTCCCTGACTTCGATAATGTTCGTCCGGTTTGGAAAGAAATGTATATAAACCAAACAAAATCAATAAGATACTTCCGATAATCTGCAATATATCGCGATGAGTTTCTACAAAACTAATGACAATTCCTAAGCCCAGACAGGTAATGGCCGCATAAAACAAATCGGAAATCGCAGCGCCTACGCCGGAAAAAAATCCGTGCCAACGCCCTTTATTCAAGGTTCGCTGGATACACATCAAACCGATCGGTCCCATAGGCGCTGAGACCAATATCCCGATAATTATGCCTTTATATACGATGTCTAACACTTAAATTTATAATGCATTAATTTCGAATAACACTTGATTCGTTTTGCGGACAGCTTCCGCGCTTTTGGCAAATAAAGCTTTTTCTTCGTCGTTCAATTGAACGTCGATGATGGAAGAAACGCCGTTGCGACCGATCACGGCAGGAACGCCGATGCAAATATCGTTTTCGCCGTATTCGCCTTCCAAATACACGCACGACGGAATCACGCGTTTGTAATTGTTTATGATCGATTCGGCTACATAGGCTCCTGCAGCTCCCGGCGCATACCAAGCGGAAGTGCCTAATAATCCGGTCAATGTAGCGCCGCCAACCATCGTGTCGGCTACGACTTTATCCAATTGGTCGGCCGGCAATAATTTGCAAACCGGAGTGCCGTTGTAAGTAGCCAAACGTTTCAAAGGAATCATGGTCGTATCGCCGTGGCCGCCGATCACGCTCGCTTGGATTTGCGAAGGATTGGCATTCAAAGCCTGACTCAAATAATAACGGAAACGTGCGCTGTCCAATGTGCCGCCCATACCGATCACGCGGTTTTTGGGAAGGCCGCTGGCTTTCAACGTGAGGTAGGTCATCGTATCCATCGGGTTGGAAATGATGACGAATATTGCATTTGGAGAATGTTCCAAACAGCTGAAAATAACGCTTTTAACGATTCCGGCATTGGTACCGATCAATTCTTCACGCGTCATGCCCGGCTTACGGGGAATACCCGAAGTAACAATAACTACATCCGAATCGGCAGTGGCTTTATAATCGCTTGTCACACCCACGATTTGAGTTTCAAAACCCAAAGTATGAGCGGTTTGAAGCATGTCGATCGCTTTTCCTTCCGCAACGCCCGCTTTTACGTCGAGCATCACTACCGTATCGGCTATTTTATTAAATGCCAATACATTGGCACAGGTCGCTCCTACGTTTCCTGCGCCTACTACAGTTACTTTTGCCATAAATTCTATTCTATTTTAGAGATTATTTTTTTGACCTGCAAAAATACAATTTTTTTCGCGGTTTTTACACCAGCGCTTTCAATTTATCTTCAAGCACATTTTTGGGCGCGGCGCCTACGTGTTTGTCAACCAGTTGGCCGCCTTTGAAAAATAAAACCGTCGGGATGCTCCGGATGCCGAATTCTGCGGGGACTTCGTCGTTTTCATCCACATTTATTTTGCCGACAACGGCTTTGCCTTCGTATTCGTGCGCTAATTCTTCTACGATCGGGCCGATCATCCGGCAGGGGCCGCACCATTCCGCCCAAAAATCAACCATTACCGGTTTGTCACCATTCACTAATTCCTTGAAATTAGCATCTGTAATTTTCATTGCCATAAGTATTTATTTTTTATTTGTTAATAATGTTATGCTACTTCAAATCGGATCTCGTTTTCTTCCAAATAACCGACTATTTTTTTGTCCAACGACAATTTTTGTCCTTGCGACGCCAAAGATACGGATATTTGTTGATCCGGGTCTTCGACTTTAAATAATAACGCAGTATTGCCCGGATTGTTTTTGACTAACGAAGATAAATCGGCAATTATATTCTCATCCAATTGGAATAAAGAGAGCGCGACGGTCAGACTTTGAATCTGCGAGGACTTCACATCGGCCAGTTGCTGAATGGATTCGATCCGGAAATCAATTACGTGTTCGTTGAACTTGCGAGGCAAAAACGTTCCTTTCACAAACCAGTACATATTCGGTCGGCAATAATTGAGATATTTTACGTAATCATCTCCGAACAAGGCGATTTCGCCGCTTCCGGAAAAATCTTCCAATTTCACCACCGCGTAGGGTTTATTGTTTTTGGTGTATCCTTCGCGAACGCTTGTAATAATTCCACCCAAGGTGATTTTTTTATGAACATGCGTACTTTTAGCTGCTTCAAAATCATTCATTCTCAGATTGCAAAAATATTTTAAAATGGCGTAATATTCGTCCAATGGATGTGATGATAGATAAATTCCGACTAATTCTTTTTCTTTATTCAAACGTTCGATATTGCTCCATGGTGTTGCCGGGGGAATGCTGGGTTTCGCAATCGTCACTGTATCAAAGCCGCCGAACAGGGAATTTTGCGATGACGATTTATCTACTTGAAATTTATTGCCGTAGCGAATGATTGTTTCGATAAACGCTTCGCCTTTTGCGCTTTCTGCAAAATATTGCTCGCGGGTCGGCTCGGAAAAAGTATCGAAGGCGCCTGCCAGGCAAAGCGATTCCAAACTCTTTTTGTTGCAAGCCGTTAGATTCACTCGTTCTACAAAATCGAAAATACTTTTGAACGCGCCGTTTTCGCGCCGCTCTTTCACGATCGCTTCTACGGCGCCCGCGCCCACGCCCTTGATTCCGCCTAAGCCGAAGCGGATATTTCCTTCTTTATTCACTGTAAAATTCAGTTCCGATTCGTTCACATCCGGCCCCATCACGCCGATGCCCATACTGCGGCACTCATCCATGAATTTGGTGATTTCACTAATATCGTCGCGATTGCGGGTCAAGTTCGCCGCCATAAATTCCGCAGGGTAATGCGCTTTGAGATAAGCCGTTTGGTAAGAAATCCATGAATAGCAAGTGGCATGCGATTTATTGAAAGCGTACTTCGCAAATTCCGCCCAGTCGCTCCAGATTTTCTCCAATTTTTCAGTCGGACCGAAACCATTTTTTGTCGCTCCATCAATAAATTTAGTGTGCAAGGCTTCCATTTTATCTTTGAGCTTTTTGCCCATCGCCTTGCGCAATTCGTCGGATTGACCACGCGTAAATCCTGCCAAGTCACGGCTCAAAAGCATCACTTGCTCCTGATAAACCGTGATGCCGTAAGTTTCTTTCAAGCGCGATTCCATTTCCGGAAAATCGTAAGTGATTTCCTTTTTCCCGTGTTTCCGCGCGATAAAATCGGGAATGTAGGCCATTGGACCCGGACGGTATAGCGAGTTCATCGCAATCAAATCTTCAAATTTGGTCGGCAGCAACTCCTTTAAATATTTTTGCATGCCGGCCGATTCAAACTGGAACGTGCCGACTGTCTGGCCTTTGCTGTACAATTCGTAAGTCAAGCGATCATTATTCGGAATTTTATCAATATTGATTTCTATTCCTTTGGATTTCTTTATATTAGACAATGCTTCCTTGATGATGGACAAGGTTTTCAATCCCAGAAAGTCCATTTTAATCAAGCCGACGTCTTCGATCACCGAGCCTTCGTATTGCGTGACCAACAATTCTTCGTCGGTGCCTTTTTCCTTCGCGGTGGCCAGCGGGACAAAATTCGTCAGATCTTCCGCTCCGATAATGACTCCACAAGCGTGAACGCCGGTTTGGCGCACGGTTCCTTCCAACATTTCGGCATATTTCAACGTATCCGAAAGATTGCGATCGCTCGAATAGCGCGCTTCCTTCAATTCGGGAACGAGCGCTATACAATTGGTTATGTTGATTTTAGGCGAATTTCCCGAACGGTCTTCCGGCAAACGGTCGGGAATCAGTTTCGTTAAACGCTCGGCTTCGGGAAGCGGAAGGCCTTGCACGCGCGCCACGTCTTTGATCGACGATTTGGCCGCCATCGTGCCGTAAGTAACGATGTGCGCGACTTTTTCCTTTCCGTATTTTTCTGTGACCCAACGCAATACATCCGCTCGCCCATCGTCGTCGAAATCAATATCAATATCAGGCATCGAAATACGGTCGGGATTCAAGAAACGCTCAAACAGCAAATCGTAGTCTAAAGGATTGATATCGGTGATTCCCAAGCAGTAAGCAACGGCCGAACCGGCAGCCGAACCGCGTCCCGGGCCGACCGATACGCCCATGTCGCGCGCCGCCTTAATAAAGTCCTGTACGATAAGGAAATATCCCGGGAAACCCATGGTTTTCATGGTTTCCAATTCAAATTCGATCCGCTCCATAATTTCCGGCGGAACAGGATCGCCGTAACGCGCTTTCGCTTTTTGCAAAGTCAATTCACGCAAATAATCCGCTTCCAGTTTGATGCGGAGTACACGGTTGTATCCGCCCAATTTGTCGAAGCGCTCTTCGTCTTCTTTGTTAAATTCTTCGCGCAGATCGGCTTCGGTGTAGCGCGTCGCGTAACTTTCTTCTGTTCCGAATTCCGGCGGAATCGGAAATGCCGGCATGATCGCATCCGAATTGATGCTATATTGTTCGACTTTGTCAACGATTTCCAGCGTATTGGCCAGCGCTTCAGGTAGATCGGAAAAAATTTCGTTCATTTCTTCCGGCGTTTTGAACCATTCCTGCTTGGTGTAGCGCATGCGATTGGGATCGTCCAGATCTTTGCCCGTACCTAAGCAAATCAGGCGATCGTGCGCTTCCGCATGATCTTCTTCGACGAAATGCACATCGTTGGTCGCGATGATTTTAGTGTTGGTTTTCGCCGCCAGTTCAAGCAAAGCCCGGTTCACTTCGATCTGACGATTGTAAACCTCGCGGTCGCCGCCCGGTTTATCCGTTTTGTGGCGTTGCAATTCCAAATAAAAATCGTCGCCGAATAATTTTTTGAACCAAAGGACCGATTCCTCAGCCGCTTGCAGATCGCCTGCCGATATTTTACGCGGAATTTCTCCGCCGAGGCAAGCCGAGGCCACAATCAATCCTTCGCTGTACTGCTCCAGACAATCCTTGTCGATGCGCGGACGATAATAAAACCCGTCGATCCAAGAAGTTGAAACCAATTTACAGAGATTTTTGTAGCCCTGCTTGTTTTTCGCCAGCAAGATCAAATGCCAGCCGCTGCCGTCTTCCTTCAAGGTTTTGTCAAAACGCGTGCGCCGGGCGCAATAAGCCTCCACGCCCAAAATCGGTTTAATCTTTTGTCCTTCAGGTAGATCTTTATTTTTCTTTTTGATATAATCGTACAATTCCTTCGCTCCGTACATGTTTCCATGGTCGGTGAGCGCCACAGCCTTCATGCCGCAACGAATGGTTTTATCGACTAATCCGGTGATCGACGACATGCCGTCCAATTGCGAGAAGTACGAGTGAACATGCAGATGTACAAAGGATTGAATATTTTCTGGAGCGTTCATTTTAGGAGATAGTTTATTTAACGCTTACAAAGATATAAATTTTTACCCTAAGGTAAAAGTCGCGCCGCCTCACTTCTCACCTCCCGCCACCCAAACGGTTCAGGATGAACGAAATTTAAATATTTCAGAATACGAAAGGCCGTAAAATAGTTAAAGAATCGCTTCTTGAAATTCGCTAAACCGGCCGTGTTTCGATTGATTTCGTCGATTTTTTCCACGAAATTTTGATCGGATAAAAAAGCAAGCATCGCTTCGGGAAAATCCGACAGAATTTCCGTTACTTGTTGCGGAGTAGCTCGATAAAAATGATCAATACGATCGAATAAATGTTTTAGTAAAGTGAAAGCTTTTACTTGATAAGTGTATTTAGTAAATTGTTGTTCCTCAATCATTTTGGCCGTCACGAGGCCGGTGCCGAAAGGAACGCGATGCGAAATTCGGGCAGCCGGGTAAACGCATGTCGTATCTATAAATTTTGTTTTCCCTAACGGAAAGACTTTTTGCAAAAAATAAAAATCTTCGCCGGCTTGCTGTTTGCCCATGCCGCCGGCTTGCCGATACGTTTCGACAGTTACTGCAAAAGCGGAACCTATTGTGTAATAAGCGTATGGATAACCGGTGTATTCCAGTGCAGCGCGATAATAGCGCAAGTAAGTTTCGTACGTTTCGGTCGCACGACGCAGAGGATCGGCCGGCTTCAAATATTCCACCGGGTGATGAAATTCGATCGTTGCCGAACGCAAATGATATTCGCGAAAACAACGCACGATTTCTTTCAGGTAATTTTTTTCGACCGTCGTATCGGCATCCAAACTGATGATGATTCCTTGTTTGTTCCCGCTTGCTTGAAACCGGCGCGCCGCTTCGTCCATGCCGATTTTTCGAGGCAGGCCGGCTCCGGTTTGATGTCCGGGCAAGTCCTCGATCCACATCGGAACAAGTTGAAAATCAGGAGTATTGTATTGAGAAGCAAAAACCTGCATTTCTTGAAAAGAATGCAGGTTCTGTTGTTTTGCACTTTCCGGGGAAATCCGGTATGAATTGACTACAACTAAGATTTGAACTCCGAAATTGCCTCTCTCACAAACGAAAAGGCTTCGGATGGTCGCCATCGCTTCCGGTTCGTCGTAGCACGGGATGACTATGATCAAATCATTTGTAGCGGGCATTCAAAAAATCAATGACTTCTTGCGTAATATCGTAAGATTCGGTTGCATACAAAATATTGCTGTTGCCGCTACGCGTAAAAATCATTTGGTATTTTTGCGGTTGATTGAACGCTTTCATCGCCACAGCCA
>JAISKG010000236.1 GCA_031261015.1 Dysgonamonadaceae bacterium
TCATCGTCGCAGCCGGCTATCTCATTTGGAAGAAAAAGAAAAATCAGGGAGTTTACTAAATCCTTGAGTTAATAAATGTTTAAAGTTTTAAGATTGGCGAAGGCTCTTGTGACAAGAGCCTTTTCGCTTTCAGACTCCGGAGGTATGTGAAGCCATCTGGAAAAATTTTTATTTGCCTATGTGTGATTTGGAAAATTTCATCTATATTTGTCTTTTTAACGAATCAATAGAAAAAATGAAAATGAAAAAATCAGTGTTTTTATTTGTAATTTCGCTGTTCTTAGCGGCTAATAGCCTTTATGCTCAAGATATTATGACTTTAAAAACGGGTGAAGAACTCGAAGTGATCGTAACCGACATAACCAGGGATATGGTCATTTACAAAAAATTCAGCAATCCGGACGGACCGAATTATTCGCTCCCGCAATCGGATATTTTTATGATTAAGTATGTCAATGGCGATAAAGATTTGTTTGTTGCCGACAATCAGGCTCAAACTCCGGCTCCGGTCATTATACAGAATTATAACAGGAAAGAACCTGTCCTTTCCTGTGTTCTTTCATGGATTCTTCCCGGAGGCGGACAATATTATAATGGAGAATACGGCAAGGGGGTGTTGATGACCGGCTTATTCGTTGGTTCTCTCATTGGTATGGCAACTAGCCTTTCTGATTCTTACTATTATTATAACGATTACCATGCGCGATCCGAAGACGGAGCTGCTCTTTTTGCGTTAGTTCTCACAGGAACTTACTTATGGTCGATTATCGACGCTCCGATTTCATCCAATAAAATCAACAGACAGAATAGATTAAGTTGGAATTTAAACCAAAATACAAATTTAATGCTTCAGCCCGATGTTCGATTGGCAACTACACTTCCTACGGGAACGTTTTATTCGCCGAGCTACGGAGCAAAATTAGTCCTCAGTTTGAAATAATGTTAACGATCCGAAATTTACACGCTTCCGTCAATGGAAAAGAAATTCTGAAAGGCATTGATTTACAAGTAAATGCGAGAGAAACGCATGCCATTATGGGGCCGAACGGCTCCGGGAAAAGTACGCTTTCGGCTGTTCTGGTCGGGCATCCGGCGTTTGAAGTCACACAAGGAGAAGCAATTTTCAACGGGCAGAATTTGCTCGCCATGCCGCCCGAAGAACGCTCGTGCGCCGGCCTTTTCCTGAGTTTTCAATATCCAGTTGAAATTCCGGGCGTTAGCATGGTTAATTTCATGCGGACAGCTGTCAACGAACACCGGAAATACCAAGGAAAAGAACCGCTGAATGCCGGTGAATTTCTCAAATTGATGAAAGAAAAACAGGCGCTGGTCGAATTGGATAAAAGTTTGGTCAACCGCTCGGTAAATGAAGGTTTTTCGGGTGGAGAAAAGAAACGCAACGAGATTTTTCAAATGGCGATGCTCGAACCGAGATTAGCTATTTTGGACGAAACCGACAGCGGATTAGACATCGACTCGCTTCGCATTGTCGCTCAGGGAGTTAATCAACTGAAACGGCCGGATAATGCTACGATTGTCATTACCCATTACCAACGCTTGCTGGATTATATCCATCCCGACGTTGTGCATGTGTTGTACAACGGCCGGATTATCAAGACCGCAGGCCCGGAATTGGCTTTGGAACTGGAAGAAAAAGGCTACGATTGGCTGAAATAAGGAAATCTGCTATGCAACAATACATTGATCTTTTCACCCAGCACAAATCCCGGATCGAAGCCTCGTGCGCGCCCTTGCTTAATCAGGCCCGCGAACAGGCTTTTGAAACTTTCCGGCGCACCGGTTTTCCCGCCTATCGCTCGGAAGATTATACACATACCGATGTGCCGGGTTTATTGCAAGAAGATTTCGGATTTTATTTAAATCGTCCGGCTTCATCGGGTGCATTTCCGCTGGCGTTTCATTGTCAAATGCTTCTGCAGACAGCTTTTTCCGCTTATGATGTGAATGGTTATTTTTATTCAGGCGAAAAAAATCAACCGCTGCCCGAAGGCGTTTTTTCGGGAAGTTTGAATGTGTTTGCCGAACGTTATCCGGAATTGTTTTCTGCTTATTATCATCGACTTGCGATGCAGGAAGCAGACGGATTAGCCGCTTTCAACACCGCATTCGTTCAGGACGGTTACGTTTTGTATGTACCTGAAAATGTGATTATTGAAAATCCCATTCAATTAACGAATCTTTTGATCGGCAATCAGCGTTCATTAATCAATCGCCGGCTTTTGCTGATTTTCGAACCGGGAGCGCAAGCTAAAGTCTTGGTTTGCAATCATACCGGCAACGAGCAAACGGCAATGGCCGCTACGCAAGTCTGCGAAATTTTTGCCGGAAAAGGCTCCGTCGTGGATTTCTGTGAAATGGAAGAATGTTCGCCCCAGACGATTCGCTTGGCCGCTCACTATGTTCGGCAGGAAAGCTCGTCGGATGTGCGGATTCATGCGATTACGCTGGCCAATGGAACGACACGCAACAATTACCGCGTAGATCTGGCCGGCGCACATGCGGAACTGCAACTTTCGGGCTTAACCATTGCAGATCAACGACAAAGGACGGATAATTATACTGTGATTCATCATCAGGTTCCCGATTGCCG
This sequence comes from Dysgonamonadaceae bacterium, assembly GCA_031261015.1. Lineage (GTDB taxonomy): Bacteria > Bacteroidota > Bacteroidia > Bacteroidales > Azobacteroidaceae > Azobacteroides. Next base: position 2,612 of record JAISKG010000236.1, read on the forward strand.
GAGCCACGAACTGTTTCAATATTTAGTTGAAGAGCAGGCAATAGGCGCATTTAGCGGACGAATTATCGTCGCTCCCGGCGCACAGCACACGGAAGCTTATCAAACCAACCGCAATCTGCTCGGCAGCCGCGAAGCCCGGATGTATTCCAAACCACAATTGGAAATCTACGCCGACGACGTGAAATGCTCGCACGGCATGAGTACTGGGCAAATCGACGAAACCGCCCTTTTTTACATGCGCTCGCGCGGGATTCCCGAAGCCGAAGCGCGTTACCTTTTAAAATTAGCCTTCACAATGGACGTCCTGCGCGGCATCCGGATGGAAGGCCTGTCGGACCGGCTGAAATGGCTGGTAGAAAAACGTTTTCGAGGAGAATTAATTAAATGTCAAGGATGTATATAGACGTCAACGAAATCAGGAACGACTTTCCGATTCTTTCGCAAGAAGTTTACGGTAAGCCATTAGTGTATCTGGATAATGCGGCTACCACGCAAAAACCTTACGAAGTTATACATAAAATCGAAGAAATATATTCGACGATCAACGCCAATATTCACCGTGGCGCGCATCATCTCAGTCAATTGGCGACGGAATCGCACGAAGCGGCGCGGCGCACGGTGCAAAATTATATTCACGCACCTTCCTCCCGGGAAATTATTTTTACGCACGGCACAACCGATTCGATCAATTTGGTTGCAGATAGTTTTTGCCGCTCGCAATGCCGGCCGGGTGATGAGATTTTGATCACGACGATGGAGCATCACGCAAATATCATTCCTTGGCAATTGCAACGCGACAAGACCGGTATTGTGCTGAAAGTCGCCCCAATAACGCCCCAAGGCGAGATCAATCTGGAGTCGCTGGAAGAATGTATCTCGTCGAAAACCAAGTTGATCGCGCTCACTCACGTTTCCAATGTTTTAGGAACAGTCAATCCGATCGCTGAAGTGATTCGTTTGGCGCATAATTACAATACTCCCGTATTGATCGACGCCGCCCAATCCATTCAGCATCTGCCGATTGATGTTCAATCTTTGGATTGCGATTTTCTGGTCTTTTCTTCTCATAAAATGTATGGGCCGACAGGCGTAGGCATTCTGTACGGCAAAGAAAATTGGTTGGAGAAACTACCTCCGTATCAAGGCGGCGGCGAAATGATCGCTCATGTCACGTTTGAAAAAACGACGTTCAACGAACTTCCATTTAAATTTGAAGCCGGCACGCCCGATTATGTCGGTTCCGCCGCTTTGGCCGAAGCAATTCGCTATATCGAAAAAACCGGATTAGACAAGATTCAAAAATACGAAGCGCATTTGTTGCAATACGCTACCGAACGGTTGTTGCAAATCCCTGATATGCAAATCATAGGCACGGCAGCGCACAAAAGTTCGGTCATTTCTTTCCTCGTCGGCGGCATCCATCCCTACGACATGGGCTTGCTGCTTGATCGCTTGGGAATCGCGGTGCGCACGGGGCATCACTGTGCCCAACCGCTGATGGATGCGCTGGGAATTGAAGGCACTTTGCGCGCTTCGTTTGCATTTTATAATACGGAGGAAGAGGTTGATGTTTTGATTAGTGGGATTGAGCGAGTGATCAAGATGTTTTAATCACCTTGATCGTTTTTCCGTCCACATTCAACAAGTAAATACCGTTGGGTAAAGCCGATAGATCGACCGAAGTTTCTTTGCCGTTGATCGAATCAACAACTCGCAACACTCGCCCGGTTACATCCAGGACTTGGATTTTTTGAATCGTATTTTCACTTTGAACTGTAACCATTCCGTGCGTGGGATTCGGATAAACATCGAACGAATTGGCTTTAATCGTTGAAATTCCATCTACTATCGGGACACAAATTTTTTCGGATTTTGCAGAAATACTCGAATCTATGGAATAGGCACGGACTGTAAAACAGTTTTCTCCGCTGGACATCCAACTTTGTCCGAAAATCAAATCATCGTTGAGTTGAATACCGTCGCGATAAATATTGTATCCGACGACTTTCAAATTGCGTACGGAAGCATTAGCCTCATCCGCTACATTGCCGATAATGCACCAGTTATTGACAACTCCCGCATCAAACAAGGTTTTCCATTCTCCATCCTCGAAATAAAGATCGCCTTTGCCCGTAACGACATTTCGCGTTCCGTCCGCGCCGACCGGTTCTTCTTTAGCATCGTGCGTCAGTACTTCCAATCCGAATTTCAGGTTTTTATTTTTGAGTGAAACCGGTTCATTCAAGATGAAAGTATTCCAAGCGTTGGCAGTAAAATTATTGATGGGCTGATCGACTATTCGCGTATCGCCGTCAAAAACAGCTAAGGCTAAAGTAGTCGGCACTGATTGATTCGTTACTTTTTGATTGATGTATGTCGTAACGGAAACCAGCGAACGATCGCCGTAAATCACCAAATCTTCCGCATCGAAGCGGTTAACGGCGATAAAAGGTTTGCCACCATCTCCAATCGAATAACGTTTCGGCGATTGCGCGTAAGTCAAGGCATACAAATCCAAATCGGGATGCCGCCAAGCTATTTGTACGCTATTATTCTCTCCTCTAAGATATAAGAGGTCTCTTGGAATTGCACTTCCATTCGGCTCCTGAGTAGTCACCCGAATATCGGCAAAATGGAAAGGCTTTGCGCTCACCGTCTTGTTTTCTCCCGAAACGCGAAAACGCACTTTAAAGAACTGTCCGGCAGCCACCGGTGACAAGTCCAAAATCTGCGCTTTCCAGTCCATCGACAACCGGAAAACATATTTATCTATTTGTTTCCATGTTTCGCCGTTCCATACATCAACCGTCAAAGTATCAGGCGTTAAAGTTGTTTCCATGTAATAATTCGGTTTTACGAGAAACGACAGATACACATGTTCCGCCTCTCGTCCGTCCAAATATTTGGAAATGAGCGATCCGGCAAATTGCTGATCTTCCTCTCCATACATATTGGTGACATACAAACGAAGTCCGGGAGTTTCTTCTACGCCCGCATCGGAAAAGACTTCCCAGGTTAGATGAGGCAGCGGGCCGTTCAGATCTTTATCAATAACAGCCGTCCAAAAGTTTTTTGTCAAATTTAAAGATTTAAAATCCTCGATCAAAGGCAATTGATAATTATCTACAATCATCGCCTGCACGGTATTGGAAGTATTGGAAGTTTCCGTACCGTACAAAGCCTTTACTTTGTAAGTATGATAGCCGACCGGCACATTGAGATCGGTATAAGTGAGCGTGTTGGCATCCGTGACAACCAAAGGCGCCGTACCTGCATCGCGGAAAATCTGGTAACCTGTTAACGTTTCACCTTCCAATTCGGGAGCTTCCCAATTCAAAATTACTTTATTGCGGTCTGCCACAGGCACATCGACCGTTAAATTTTTCGGATACGGGAAAATAGTAATCGGAGCGGCCAATTTCAATCCGTAAACGTAAGCGGCGCGCGGCATAGCCGTGGTAGTTGCTTGAAGAGCAAACGTTAAACCATCGGGAGCTACGGTCGCATTCAAACTAAAATTACTGCTGCTCAGATTAAAAACGGCAGCCAAAGGCGAAGGAATCGAAACGGAAGGCGCATAACGAGCCATAAACACACCAAAATCCATGAATCCCAGCTTTTTACTCCAGACAAAAGGCTTTTCTATTCCGTTGGGACGATACACTCCAACGGCCAGTCCGTCGTTGCTCACAGCGTTGATAATTCCGCTTTGAGCGACGATCGTCATTTCTCCTGTTTCAAGATTTTGAACACCTGTCTGCCCGCTGGTCAAGCCACCGACATTGAATCCGGCATATTTTCCATTCGCGCTAATACAGACATATTCCGTCCATTCGTCGCCGGGAAAAGGCAATTCATAGCTCGAAGGCGACGACCAATAAATAGCCGCGCGCGTAAAACCATTATGCACATAACCCACTGCTTTTTGTCCGTCGGCAGTCAAATTCAACAAAGATCCCTGGATAATATTATTGGGATAAGCCCATTCCCGACCGATCCATTCATTCGCCTCGTTTTTTGTCCACGAATAAGGAACGACAATTTTATTGCCGGCTATTTGTTTGTGCGAGTAGCCTCCGATGGTCAGTCCGTCGTCCGAAATGCAGCGCGCGGTCGTACCGTCCTGATCGCTTGCCGGATGATCGATTAATCCGTTGCCCAAGCTCACCCAAGTTGAGCCGGTCGCAGAATAACCCGCTCCGACAAGTTGTACTCCGTCGATAGTATGATTAAAGTTACCGGCTACTAAACGATTGTTGGTCACGCCATAGGAATAAACAGCTGTGCCGAAAACGACCAAGTTATTCGGGTTTTGCAGATCCCACACGTAACCCGCGCCATTTTGTCGGGCGGTCATTCCCACCACATACCGTCCGTTCGACGAAATGTCATAAACGATTTCCACTCCCGTCATCGGGCCAATGAGTTGCGTTTGTGCGTGCAAGCCGAGAATCATTCCCAAAAATCCTGCAATAAAAAATAATTGTTTCATGCGTTTATTCGTGTAATATCAATAACTTTGCAAAGCTACAAAAAATTTACGAAGATGCTCCTACCCTATCTCCATAAAGATTTGACGGAAGCCGGTTGCGACGAAGCCGGACGCGGCTGCTTGGCCGGCCCCGTATTTGCCGCCGCCGTGATTCTGCCGCCCGATTTCGCCTGCGAAGAACTCAACGATTCGAAGCAATTGACTGAAAAACAGCGGGAAAATTTACGTCCGCTGATCGAAAAAGAAGCTTTAGCTTGGGCAGTCGGCATCGTTTCGCCCGCCGAAATCGACGCAATTAATATTCTCAACGCTTCTTTTTTGGCAATGCACCGCGCGTTGGATCAATTGACGCTTCGGCCGCAACATTTATTGATTGACGGGAACCGATTTAAAAAATATCAAGACATTCCGCATACTACTATTGTGAAAGGTGATGGTAAGTACCTGTCTATCGCGGCCGCATCTATTTTGGCAAAAACGCATCGCGATGCTTACATGCTTCGGTTGCACGAAGAATTTTCCCATTACGATTGGAAAAATAATAAAGGCTATCCGACGGTGAAGCACCGGCAAGGCATTCAACAATATGGAACTACGCCTCATCACCGGATGAGTTTTACTTTATTGCCAAGGGAGGCGCAGTTGAGTTTAGCGTTTGAGTAGAAAATTGGAAAAAATAGTATCTTTGCAAAAATGTAATTCATATCATGAAAAAAATTACTTTACTCTTGTTATCGTTTATCTGCCTAATTCCCTCGATTTACGCAGTTCCGGGTGATACTACAGTGATTCAAACCTTCCGGTTTTCCGATGGCCGCCAAAGCCGCCGCGGTGTATTCGATTTCCCCGATGGGAACGTTTCTTACGAAAAAATTCTCATGTATTATACCTTGAAGTGCGATCCGACGAAAAATCCGGCTTGCGGCGAATGGGATTACATTGTTTATACCGAATTGGCCGAACCGATTGATACTGTCCCCGACCGTCTGGGGAATGATTCGATTGTGTATCGAAATTGGAAATTAAGCACTTACATTACACCTTATGGTTACGGCATCAATCTGGGCGAAGGTTGGACCTGGGTATTCGACGTGACGGATTTTGCGCCTCTGCTGAAGGGAAAAGTCACTTTGCAGGACGGCAATTATCAGGAATTACTCGACTTGAAATTTGTTTTCGTCGAAGGCGTCCCGGTGCGCGAAGTCAAATCGATCCGGCAGATCTACAACGGAAATTATCCTCTGAATCAATTTGATAACTTTGTAAAAGACACAACCGTCCTGCTCCGCCCCGAAGATAAAATGGTGAAACTGCGAACCACCGTCACCGGACACGATTTCGACAACGCAACCAATTGCGCCGAATTTTGTCCGAAAATTCATACTTTGAAAGCCAATGGCAAAGCAATCGAAAGTTGGAATATCATTCGCAGTTGCTCCGATAATCCCTTGTATCCGCAAG
>JAISKG010000247.1 GCA_031261015.1 Dysgonamonadaceae bacterium
TGAAGCCTGCCTTCAAGGGCGGCTGGGCTTGCAGATTGCTTCCCAGCAAAAGCAGCAGGGAGAAAAGGAGAAAGTTTCTAAACTTGCTTCGGTTTTTAAATGTTTTTTGTTTCATAAAAAATTTGTTGTTTTAAGTAAGTTGTTTATTGTTAGTTGTTAGTTTTTTTTAAAGTCTTTAACGGCCTTAAGGTCTTCAAAGACTTTAAGGATAGGGAGGATGACGCGAATGCGCCGAAGGCGCATAATATAGGTAGCCCCGTGCAAGCGGAGCGCAGCGCGGGGTATAGGACAATGCCACGCCTCACCGTCAACCCCGTAGGGGGTTGAACTCCTACGGAGTTCCGGATGGAAGGTGCTGTCTGTGCACCCCGAGCTGCGCCTGACGGCTTGCACGGGGTTATTAATATGCAACGCCTTCGGCGTTGTAGGGGCGAAAAATTTTTCGCCCCTACGCGGGATGATATAACGCGGTGCGGCATCATGCAACTGCACGCAAAAAAGGCCTGCCCCAAATAATTTTGGAACAAGCCTGTATCTCTCTTTAAATAGGAATCCTTTATATTCGCGCACGCGCGCGCGTAACGATAATTGTGAAAATTGGTTAAATAGGCCTGCGAATCTCTCTCTCTCTCTCTCTCTCTCTCTCTCTCTCTAACATAATTTCGCTAATTTCCAAACAATTAGCCGGAAATTTTACGTAATTTTTTGATAAAGTTTCTCCGAGATTCATCTTATTTTGTTTCAGTTTTTTGCCTATTAAGTCGCAAAGGTACGAGGAATATTTGATTTTGCAAAATTAATTTTATTCGTTAATTTTGTCCTGTTATAATCCAAGCATGAAAGATTCTATCGAAACAACCGGACAAATCGACGTTCAAGGCGCGCGCGTCCATAATCTGAAAAATATTGATGTGACGATTCCCCGTAATCAACTAACGGTGATCACCGGATTGAGCGGTAGCGGGAAGTCGTCGCTGGCTTTTGATACGATTTTTGCAGAAGGGCAAAGGCGCTACGTCGAAACATTTTCCTCGTATGCACGCTCGTTTTTGGGCGCATTGGAACGACCGGATGTGGATCAGATTACCGGACTAAGTCCGGTGATCGCTATCGAACAAAAAACGACGAATCGCAGTCCGCGTTCTACAGTCGGCACGACTACGGAGATCTACGATTTTCTGCGTTTGATGTACGCTCGGGTAGGAGAGGCCTATTCGTATCAGACAGGCGAAAAAATGGTCAAATATACCGAGGAACAGGTTTTGGATGTGATTATGAGTCAATACGCCGGGCGAAAAGTTTATTTGCTGGCGCCGGTGGTTCGTAACCGGAAAGGTCATTATAAGGAATTGTTTGAACAATTGCGCAAGCGTGGTTTTTTGAATGTCCGCATCGACGGAGAATTGACGGAAATGGCGCCGGGACTAAAATTAGACCGGTATAAAAATCATTCGATCGAAGTAGTGATCGATAAGTTGGCGATTTCATCCAAAGACCAGAAACGCATTCAGGAAAGTGTGAAAACGGCAATGCGGCAAAGTGACGGCCTTATCCTGATTTTGGATCTGGAAACGCAGGAGATCCGCCATTTGAGCCGTCGGTTGATGTGCCCGACTACCGGATTATCCTACGCCGAGCCTTCGCCGCACAATTTTTCCTTTAATTCGCCTCAGGGCGCGTGTCCGAAGTGTCGTGGTATCGGGACGGTGAATCAAATCGACCGCGAAAAAATGATTCCCGATCCTAATCAGAACATTTATCAAGGCGGCCTCGCTCCCTTGGGAAAATATCGCGACACCTTGATTTTCTGGCAAGTAGAAGCGATTTTGAAAAAATACGAAGCCGATTTGAAAACGCCGCTAAAAGAAATTCCCGAAGAAGCGATCGACGAAATCTTGAATGGCACGGAAGAACCGCTGGCAATTGAACGGAGCGGCGCAGGCAGTTCTACGTACATGCTTTCGTTTGAAGGCGTTTGCAAATACGTACTGATGCAGCAAGAACAGAATGCTTCACAAATGGCGCAAAAATGGGCGGATCAGTTTATCCGGCCGATGGTTTGCCCCGAATGCGGCGGCCGGCGGCTGAACCGGGAAGCCTTGCATTATTTCATCCATGAAAAAAATATTGCCGATCTGGCCGAAATGGATTTGTCGGATTTATCAGCTTGGTTGCAGGATTTAGAAGCGCATTTGAATCCACAACAGCAAAAAATTGCTGCTGAGATTCTGAAGGAAATTCGTTCGCGGATTCAATTTTTGTTGGATGTGGGCTTGGATTATTTGTCTTTGAACAGAGCTTCGGCAAGCTTGTCGGGCGGCGAAAGTCAGCGGATTCGTTTGGCTACACAAATCGGTTCGCAATTGGTCAATGTTTTGTATATCCTTGACGAACCGAGCATTGGCTTGCATCAAAAAGACAATATCCGCTTGATCGAATCGTTGAAGCAACTGCGCGATTCGGGAAATTCGGTCATCGTGGTGGAGCACGACAAAGACATGATGCTTCAGGCCGATTACATTGTGGATTTAGGCCCGCGCGCAGGACGAAAAGGCGGAGAGGTCGTTTTTGCGGGAACGCCGGCGGAGATGAAGAAAGCCCAGACGTTGACGGCTGCGTATATCAATGGAAAAGAATCGATTCCGGCGCCGAAACAGCGGCGGCCGGGCAACGGGCAATTTTTGGTTTTGAAAGGCGCTTCGGGCAATAACCTGAAAAATGTCACGCTCAACCTTCCTTTGGGGCAATTTATCTGTGTGACAGGCGTTTCGGGAAGCGGAAAATCGTCGTTGATCAACGAAACTTTGCAACCGGTGATCAGTCAGCATTTATATCGCTCGCTGCAAGATCCATTGCCTTATCAATCCATTGAAGGATTGGAACATATCGACAAAATTGTGAATGTTGACCAATCGCCGATCGGGCGAACGCCCCGTTCCAATGCGGCGACTTATACCGGTATCTTTTCCGATATCCGGAATTTATTTGTCGAACTACCCGAATCGAAAGTGCGAGGTTACAAGCCGGGGCGGTTCTCATTCAATACGACCGGCGGTCGCTGCGAAACTTGCAACGGCAACGGCTACAAGTCTGTGGAAATGAATTTTTTACCTGATGTAATGGTGAAATGCGAAGACTGCCAAGGGAAACGTTACAACCGTGAAACTTTGGAAGTGCGTTACAAGGGAAAATCCATTGCCGACGTGTTGGATATGACGATCAATATGGCGGTGGATTTTTTCGAGAATATTCCGAATATTAATAGGAAAATCAGAGTTTTACAAGATGTAGGATTAGGTTATGTGAAATTAGGGCAATCGGCTACTACGCTTTCCGGCGGCGAAAGTCAGCGTGTAAAATTGGCGGCTGAACTCTCGAAGCGCGACACCGGTAAAACGCTTTACATCTTAGACGAACCGACAACCGGCTTGCATTTCGACGACATCAAAGTGCTTTTGGAAGTCATTAACCGCTTGGTTGACAAAGGAAACACTATGATCATCATCGAACACAACATGGATGTGATCAAATGTGCCGATTATATCATCGACATGGGACCCGAAGGTGGAAAACGCGGTGGAGAAATTTTATTTGCGGGGACACCGGAAGCATTGGTGGCGTCGGGGAAGGGTTATACTTCGGCGTTCTTGGCTAAGGAATTGAAACAATAATCAGCGTTTCCGCCGCTGCCTGTGTTGTGCCGGAATATCCTCGGTCTTCCGCATCGTCTTCGTAAAAATATCCAGCCTGTCTTTAGGGCGAAGATATTGATAATCAACAAAATCTTGCAGATATTTCTTTTCGGGAGTAAGATCGGGGATCGGCAGTAGTTCTCCTTGGGGCTGCGGTCGCCAGACAATTCGCGTCGGCTTTCGGTTTTTAATCGTGATTGCCATGAAACTGCTTTGTGTGCGATTTTGACCGATCAGCGACGTGCCGCCTTCTTCGATGGGATAATAAATGGATTCGGCATTGCCTTCGATGTCGATTTTGTTTAATTCTCCAGCAGTAAAATAAGCGTATAAGTTTTTGCCTTTGAGCTGATTATAATATGAACTGTCTGTTTCCTGCAAAGCGAAAGCGTATTTCAAGACTTTGATGCGCTCGACGGTGCTGTCGTTAAATAAGATATGAATGGTGTCGCCGGTGAGCTGATAGTCTGTGTTCCAAAGGATTGGATTTTCATACAAGTACAAGATCGAATCGCGTGTGTGGAATCGCATCGAATCGCACACGCCTTGCAAATCGGTACGGTAGAAGCGTACATTATGAAAAGCTTTTAATTCTTTTTCCGCATCAATGGTCTGCATTTGAAGCGTATCGGCGTGCAGGAACAGCGAATCTTGTTGCGAATATTCAATCATTTGTGCGGAATCGGTGGCAAAGGCAAATTGCGTTTTCTGGTCGAAATAACCGTAATTGCCCGTCAAAAGGATTTTTTTATCCGTATCGTTCAGTTCCATGTGCCGGAAAGCCTCGCCGAATCCGGTTTGCCGGTTATAAAACAACGAATCGGCCGTCATGGTTTGTGTTCGCTCCTTGTTGAACACGATGGAGCGGTTGAGCAGTATCGCTTCGTCCGATACCGTGTTGTACCGGCCGCGATTGGAATAAATCACGCCGCTGTCGGAAGTAATGACCGTCGGGCTGACGATGCTGGCGATTTTCGTGACAGTATGATAAAGTAACGTATCGGTAGTTAATAAAAATTGTGGATTTTCTAAGTGGACATCTTCTTTGAAAGTGGCGATTTTTGTGCCCGGAGAATATTGTCCGTAAACGGAAGTCAATTCGTTCAGCGAATCGACCAGCATACCGCCGCTGAAGAAATATCCGATGTTTCTTATTCGGTCGAAGTTGAAATTATCGGTAAAAAGCGTGAGGCTGTTGTTAACCATTCGTACGTTGTCGCGCATCTTGGCCATGCTTTCGTTGCCGTCGTACATCATATAATCGCCATAAATAAATAATGTATCTCCTTGTTCGATGCGGACGTTGCTGAAAGCTTCGAGCGAATTGGTGGCTTGATAATAATAGGCGCTGTCGCAATACATGTAAGTGCTGTCGTGCCGGAAAACGACATTACCTCGAAGAATGTGAATGTCGGGATTGTTGAATCGTTCAAACACCGTGGAATCGGCATATTCCTCATAGATCCGGGTGGCTTTTCGTCCCGAAGGAGCATTCCGCTGCATCGACATAGCTACCCATGCTACGAACAATAGGATAAATAAAACGGTTTTAGAAAATTTATTCAATGGTCCAGCCTTTCATTTGGAAATTGCAATTTTTCCAATTATCATTGATGCGAATATACGTTTCTTTCTGCTTCTTTTTCAGCCAATTGCTGAGGATCGTCTGTTGCTTTTCGTATTCGACCATCGACTTCAAGGCTTGAAAATCGTCAGCCAGGCTTGCTTTGTGTCCTTCCGTTTTGGATTTCAATTTGATAATTGCCATCACTTCCTTTTGCTTGGAATTAATCATACTGAAAGGTTTGGAAATTTCACCGATTTGCAGTCCGTAAATGGCTTTCGCGATTTCGGGTGCCAGCTCGTCCATTTCAAAATGCGAGGTTCCGATGCGTTCCGAGTAACTGTTCGGATCTTTTCCTAAGTTCACCATCAAGCCTTTATTGTTGCGAGTATTTTTGTCGTGTGAAATATAAGTAGCGCCTTCTTCAAAGGTGAATTTATTATCGAGAATATCGGTATAGACCGAATCCAAGCGCAGGCGTGCAGCTTCTAATTCTTTTGCCGAAACTTTGGGTTTCAATAAGATATGACGAACGTTGATACGATCGCCGCGTTTTTCAATTAATTGAATAATATGATAGCCGTATTCCGTTTCCACAATGCGCGACACACGTTTCGGATCGTTCAACTCGAAAGCGGCGGCTGCAAATTCGGGAACCAAAGTTCCTTTACCGACGAAACCTAATTCGCCGCCTCGCTTGGCCGATTCGGTATCTTCCGACCACAAGCGCGCCAAGGACGAAAATTCCCGTTGTCCCGAAGTCACTTGTTCGGTATATTCGCGCAAACGCCGTTTGATGTCATCGAGTTCTTCCACCGGTACTTTCGGTTCGACGGTGATAATCTCTACTTCAACGCTTGTCGGGATAAACGGCAGACTGTCTTGCGGAATGCGATTGTAAAATGTGCGCACGTCCGCCGGCGTGACCTTGATATTGCCAACCAATTTTTGCTGCATGGATTGCACCAGACTTTGCTCGCGCACCATCTGCCTCCATTCTTCGCGGATCGCGCTAACGGGCTTACCTAAATATTCTTCCAGTTTTTCTTTCGAGCCTGTTTGAGTGATACCGTAGTTGATTCGCGCTTCCACTCTTTGTGATACTTGGTTTTCGGAAACTTCGATACTATCTAATTTCGCTTGATGCAAATATAGTTTTTGGATGGCCATTTGTTCGGGAATGATGCAATTCGGATCGCCGTTGATCCGTTGCCCTTCAAATTCCATTTGCAAACGCATCGTTTCCACTTCCGAACGCAGAATCGCATCGTCGCCGACTACCCAAACTACTTCATCAATTACATTGGTTTGTGCTTGCAAACTGACGGAAATTGCGATTAAACCGCAAAGTATAAACAAAAATTTTCTCATTTGTGTTCAATTATTAATTGTTGTAGAAGGTGATTTGTCTGTTGTTCAAGGCTTTATTGTACAAATCCTCTTCCACTTGCTTTAAAAAATCTATTTTTCGTTGATTGATCAGTATTTCCTTGATAACGGGCTTGGCATATTCGAAAGGCGCATTTTCGCCCGGCGGTAAGTAAGCGGTTACATGCAAGAAATAATAATAGTTATCATCTTGTTTTTCAATGTCTTTTGCTTGTTTCAAATCGTCATAATCCAAACGGTAACTGCCGGGCAGGTTTTCCATCATATTGTCCAATTTTACCCATTGGTCGAGAAAGGAGCCGTAATTGGCTCCATTCTTTACGCAATAGTTTTCAATATTGGTGATATTTTTATCGTTCGGCGCTTTGTACCAAAGTCTTACCTTGTCGATTTGCGGCGCATTGACCGGCACTTTTAAGAAAAGCCCTTTGAACAGCGGGACATCCGTTTTGAATTTGTCGCGATTTTCTTCGTAATAATTCCGTAACAAGTTATCATCTATGCTTTTGGATAATTTTTCGTTCACCAATTGTTCTTCATATTGATAAATAGTGAGCGATTTACGGTAATCAGCTACCAAGTTCTCAATCATAGGCGCATTGACACGATTTTTGGAAGCGATAGCGTATTTTAGATTATCATTGATCCACGAGCGGATATAATATTCCGCAGCCATCGTACTGTCTTCTGCTGTAAGTCCTGGAGGGATTTTTTCGTCCAATTTCTCTTTAGTCAATACCTGATCGTTGACTTTGACAATGGCGTCTAAACCCGTACCGCCCGAATGTTTGGAACAAGAGGCAACCAGCAAAGCAACCAAAGTCAACGGCAGGATTTTCCTCATACTTATTTTACTGTGTTGAGTACTTCTTGATACAAAACGACCGGATATTTTTTATTCAATTGATCCAACCATTCTTTTTCCAGGTAATCTTGATAATCGGTAATCACCAATCCTCTTACATCCGTGTAATTTTCAGGGGTTTGCAATAATTTACCGATAACGAAGAAACTGCCGTAATTGTCAGGCAATTTAGCTTTTCCCGCATGGAAAACCGTTTCATCAACAAAAGCATTTTCTCCTTGTGTATAAAGGCCTTTTTCCAATTTAAAGAGAGAAGCGCCGTCGTTTTTATACGAATCCAACAAATATTGTGCGGCAGCATCAGCATCCATTTTTGCAATCGCTTTTTGGAGTTGCTTTTGCGTTTTCGCATCTTTCGTCAACACGACATAGCCTTTGTAATGAGGCTGATCCCATGTATATTTCGAAGCGTTGTTTTGGAAGAAATGTTGCAAGCCTTCAGTATCGGTAGATGATTTTTCCCAGACTTCGCGGTTGCAAACTTCAAACAATAAAATGCCATCGTGATATTCTTGCATCAGGTTTTTAAATTCCGGATATTTTTGTTCCAATAAATGGTCTTCAGCTTGCTGGAGCTGAGTGTATTCGTATTCAGCTAATTTTTCTTGCAAAACTTCGGTCGAAAGCGAAGCGGAAGAACGCGGAACCAGACGCATGTATTCGACAAAATCAGCTACGGTATAAGATTGATTTGCAGCCGAAAACAACACATTTTGATCATTTTTGAAGCGGTCTATGAACAAGCTGTCGGAAGGATAAACAGTTTGTGCAGCGGTTAGCAATGGTTGGAAATTCGCTTTATTAAAAGTGTAACCATCTTCTTTTTTCATCTTGTTGATAGTCGGCTGATACAAGGCGATCGCATTTCCGGTTCGTTCCATTTTGGTTTGCAAATCGGCTTTGCGATCTTCAAACGAAGGCGCCGAGCGTTTGCCTAACAACTTGATAATGTGGATCCCAAATTGCGTTTGCACCGGCTCGGAAATTTCGCCGACTTCTTTCAAAGCAAATGCTGCATCGTTGAACGCCGGCACCATCATGCCCGGACCAAACCACGACAAATCGCCGCCGCGGTTAGCTGACCCCGGATCTTCGGAATATTGTTGAGCCAGCGTTTCAAAAGGAACGCCTGCTTGCAATTTCATCATGACGGTATCGAGTTTATTGATGGCCGTGACATAAGTCAGTGAATCGGCTCCTTGCGGAAGTGAGATCAAAATATGCGCCGCGTGGATTTCGCCCGGATCGGCTTTTTTTGCGTGAACGTTGATCAAATGATAACCGTAATTCATGCGGATCGGTTTGCTGATTCCTCCCACCGGCGTACTATAAATGCCTTTAGCTAAGGAAGGTAAAATGCGTGTGCCGGAAGTCCAGCCCAAATATCCGGGACGGTCGGCGCTTTTGGAACGCTCGTCATCCGAATATTGTTTCACTAAATCTTCAAATAGAACGCCTTTCGCAAATTTATTGCGGATTTCAGTCGCTTTTTTATAAACGGCTAACGTATCTGCCGGGAAAAGTTTCATGTCGCGATTTTGATAATCGGGGAAGAAAAGAACGATGTGACTCACTTCCAGCCAAGTCGTATCTCGCTTATACTCATCCAGTAACATTTTTTGATCGACTTCCGTCGCCGACAAATAAGGCTTTGCCAACTGCGTGCGGTATTCGTCCAGTTCTTTACGGAAGGCAGCTGTGGTATCCAAACCTTGCGTTTCGGCTTCGGCCACTTTCAACTTGAAATTCTTGAAAAGATCGACATATTCATTGAACGTTTTTTTGTCGATAGCATTTTCGTTGTTGTTTTTGTTATAAATATATTCAAACTCCGATTTCTTAATGTTTTTACCATTAATAGTCATAATTACGGGGTCATTGTCTTGGGCTGTAATAGCCAATGAGGCAACAAGCAAGACTAAAGGAAGGAAATACTTTTTCATACGATTCTATACTGATTTTTTAACAACTTTATTTCTTGATTAATTTTCAATTCTCAAACGGAGAATGTGTGGAATTATTGTGTTACCCTCGATTATAACTGCTATAATTGGGCGCTTCTTGCGTAATGATGACGTCGTGCGGGTGACTTTCAGCCATTCCCGCGTTTGTAATTCGCGTAAATTTAGCTTGATGTAGTGCGTCGATATCGGCAGCTCCGCAAT
>JAISKG010000012.1 GCA_031261015.1 Dysgonamonadaceae bacterium
CGATTATTTCAAACTGATTATCCACGGTTTGGATGAAAATTACGAGGACAACGAAGGTGCAACGGTAGAATATTATTTAGCCAAAAACGAAGTTGGAGGAATCGAAAATCTGTACCAAAGCGCCGATTGGGAATGGGTGGACTTGTCTCCGCTGGGCGAAGTTTACGGACTTTATTATACAATGGAAACGACCGATATGAGCTACGGCTGGCCGAATACATCTACCTATTTTTGTATGGACAAATTGCAAGTAAAAATTCCGGGCACAGACACAAGAATGAAAACGCCCGAAACGAAAATCGCCGTATCTCCCAATCCGTTTACCGAATTTATTGTAATTAATTCACATACAAGCGAATTAGCTACAATTTACGATTTGTCCGGCAAAGTCATTTTGACTGTCAAACTGCACGCCGGCAGCAACCGGATCAATACTTCTGCTTTGGCGAAAGGCGCTTACATCGTAAAAACCGGCGGCAATGCTGTAAAAATCGTCAAATAAGATGAAAAACCGATTCAAAAAACTACTATTTCCGGCAATTCTGATGATGGTTGCCGGAAATAGTCCGGCGCAAACCAATTTCACCTTTACGGTTCCCGAAGGCGCAAGCGTTTCCGTAAGTGCAAAAACCGGAGCGACTTACACGCCGTTTACACAAAAAGAAGCAATTTCCGTTTCCACAAGCAACGGCAAAACCGTTTACACTTACAACTTGACAGGTAAGCATAATTATCGCGTGAGTAAAGCGGGCGCTTTAACGCATGTCGGCGTATTTACACCCGGCGCTTCGGCCACAGGATTGGAATTTACGAACGAACAACTCGCTTCGCACAACCCGAAAGAAACCGACGGTGATGTAAGTCATCTCAATGGCAAAAACGTTGCAGATATTTTCCTTAATATCAACGAAAAAGGGTTTTTAAAACTCACAAGCGGTTCCACTTATCAATTAGTTAATCTTCGTAATTGGCAAGCCGTTGACAACGATGTAAACAATTATTTTATCGAGCCGGATTATCATTATACGGTCATTAATGAAAACGGTGAGGCGGATCATAGCGTGGTTGCCGTCAGTCCGTCGGGTTTGATTAGGACAGTCGGCGCAGGTGTTGCGATTGTGCTGGTAACTTACGACGCGATGATGTGTGCACATACGACCACTGTCGGCAACAATGGCAAAGCTTTTTTTGGCGCGCTGTGGCCGGAAAATACAGGTGTATTCGTCGTTTCCGTCGATGCGCCCGCTTCCGGAATTTCTACGGGAATGATTATCAATGAGGATTTTAACACAGATCCTACACAAAAACTTGCCACGGCGGCAGTCGATGCCGAATTGGATGTTTTTTATTATTTGGAATCGGCCGGCGGGTATGATTATACGTTTAAGCCTCAGAATGTTAATTCGGTAACAATAGCGCAACCGGCGATAGAGTCAACTAATTATTCTTCCTCACGGTACACCGGATTTTCGACCGAAGGCGTTACGAAAAACAATGACGGCAGTTACACCGTTCATTTGATTCACGGCCGCAATATTGTTAAATTGACTGCTGCGAACGGCGCATCGGAATACCAGGTTTTGACGGCCAAGCCCGTCCGTTTTACCATCGAAAATGTGAGCCGTCCCAACGATTATTTCATGCCGGGCGACGAGATAAAAGTTTGTTTCAACACACTTTTTCATCCTTGCAATAAATTGTCGGGCATTTATAACATGTCGGCATTTATCGAATACAACGGAGTTCCCAATGGCGCGGCAATTGTAGGTGGCAGCAACCAATACACGTTTGCATCCAACGCGGCGACGCAAAGTTTTTCAACGGCCATTCCCTCCGATTGGAACGTGGCACAGGATTTTTCGATCACGAAAGGCGTTTTGAAAGCCAAAGGCTACGGCGATCCTTACGGCGGACACCGCGGCATTACCTTGGAGCACGGCAAAGATCCGAATTTTTCGGCGCTTATTCGCGAAGCCACTTTCGGCGCCTTGCCGGATATTCACATTCATTTGGGCGAAAATCTGACGATACCGGCCATTCATTCCGAAACTCCAATCACCGTTTATCCCAATCCGTTTACCGATTATATTATCATCCATACGAACATCGCCGGAAAGGCAATGCTTTTTGATTTATCGGGGAAAATCGTATTAACGGAAAATGTGAATACAGGTGAAAATAGAATAGACACACATATCTTAAATAGAGGAGTTTATATGTTGAAAGTGAGAGAAAAGACGGTGAAAATTGTGAAGTAATCTATATTTTAATTTTTCTCACTTCGCACAAGTTTGAATTTTGAATCTGTACGATATAAATACCGGCAGGAAGAGAAAGTTTGGATAACAACAAATCTTTTTCTACAAAATCCAAGTGGACGAACTTGACTATTTGTCCGCTCATATTGTAAACCCGCACGTCAACATCCGTATAGGATGAGGATTCCTGAATCGTTTTTATATCCGTCCCTTCATTAAACTTTCTGTCCAAATAGTTGATGCGCTTGGTTATCCAATCTGACATATAGCTCAAATCTTGCACATTATAACTATAAGAAGTCCACGCCATTTGTTCCCTTGCATATACCCCGTTTTGCAATAAATAATTATAATTTTCATAAAACAAATCTATCAGATTGGATGGGGTAAGCCAATCATTTCTTAATTGATTCCACTTTTGTTTCACTTTGACATTGAATCCGTTGATTGAATTATCTTTTAATAACTTTCTGTAAAACCCGTTGGTTAATAAATCATTAGTTACATTTTCATGCAATCCGGTCCAATTAATTCCAAAGGTCCCATCTAAATCCCAAGGAACGTAGAAATAAGGTTCATTGGCTTTATATTTAGCAATGAATATATTTTTTCCGGTATTATCGGTAGCGCGCAATAAATTCAGGAAAATAAAATAATCAACTGCATTTTCTTGATTAAACCAAGTTGAGTACTGAGAATAAACCGTTTCATTAGAGGAATAGATCACAAAATGGACAAAATCATAAAGATTACGCCAATTGGGATTTACTTCATCTGGATATTTATATTCAAAACCATCCCAAGTTGAACGATTGTTACTAAAGGATGGACATTTGTCAAAAGTGACAGTCCCATTTCCCCAGTCCTTACCGTAATACAATTCTCCCCGTATGCCGTCGGTTTCATTGTATTTTTTAAGTTTTAGCTGTTTCCGGTCAATCGGTTCGCAAACCCCATAGACTCCGTGATAATTGCCGTTCAAAAATAATTCGGCGTATTCCCATCGGCTTCCATTCATAGCATCGGCTTCTTGAGTTTGATAATATAATGTATTTATTTTCCTCCACAAATTAACATTGGTTTTATTCCGTATTCGCAAAGGTTCATTGTACATCGCTTGCAAATTCCAATCATCATCTTCACGCATTCCTAAAAGGCTGACATCTTTCGTTTCTTCTCTTGCAGGATTCGTCCAAAATTCAATTCGATACGATTTTTTGGAATACCATTGTGAAACTCCTCCCCTGATTTCGATTCCTATATCTGAAGTAAATTGATTGGAATTACTCTCTGCTATTGTAAATGTGGCAGCCACCTTGGGTTCGTCCACAATCGTATTCGCTGTGGCGATATGAATTAAGGGCAATTGAGTAAAATACAATTTATAAATTTTTCCTTCAGAATCCTTTATCGAATAAGCAACACCCACCTGAACACTATTAACCGGCAATTCTATGGTATAGAGTTGATTGTCAATCAAAATCGCTTCCATAAGTTGTGTTCCGCCGGCATTGATGGATTCAACATCCTGATTGACAACAATCAGTTTTTTATTCAGGTCAATGCCAAACAACCCGTTTTCAATGGTTATCGTTTCACTACTCATCGTGTTGAAACAAAATGAAATACTCATAAATAGCAACAAAACCTTTTTCATAAAAATCGTTTTTGAATGTGTTTTCCGCAAAGTGGCTGCATTCGTTTAAGACACAAAGGTAGTAATTTTTATTTTTCAAACCACTTACGACCGGATCGAAATCGCCGTTTTCACCCTAACCCAATACCGGAACTGTGCGGTCGTCGCCCGAAATTAAAATAAATCCGGCGCGATCGGTTTTGTTAAAAACATAATATTTTTTATCCGCATAGGCCATAGCGTTATTTTATTCATTTTCAATAAATTAAAAAACGAATCCGAATTGATCGACGGATTTTATTTTCATCTAAAAAGTTATCTCGAAACAAAAGTATGATTATTTTCATCATTTTTGCCTGAAAAGGTTGAATTTCTTGAGTTCTCGTCTTATCTTTGCATAGATTTTATCAGTCTTAATTATACTCTTTGTTAATTTTAAATATATGCCAAGAGAAATCAAATTCAGTTTACTTTACCGCGACATGTGGCAATCGTCCGGTAAATATCAGCCACGGGTTGATCAGTTGGAACAGATTGCTCCCGTCATAGTGGATATGGGTTGCTTTGCCCGTGTCGAAACCAACGGCGGCGCTTTTGAACAAGTGAATTTGCTGTATGGAGAAAATCCTAATATGGCGGTTCGCGCTTTCACTGCGCCTTTTAACAAGGTCGGAATCCAAACGCACATGCTCGATCGTGGGTTAAACGGTTTGCGCATGAATCCTGTTCCGTCGGATGTACGGCGATTGATGTACAAAGTAAAACATGCTCAAGGCGTGGATATTACGCGTATTTTCTGCGGATTAAATGACCCGCGCAACATCATTCCTTCGATTCAATATGCGAAAGAAGGCGGTATGATTCCGCAAGCCTCGTTGTGTATCACGTATTCGCCGATTCACACGGTCGATTATTATGTGAAATTGGCCGATCAACTGATTGAGGCCGGTGCGGAAGAAATTTGCTTGAAAGACATGGCCGGCATTGGACGTCCGTATAGCAACGGTCAGATTATCAAGGGAATAAAAGATCGTCATCCGTCGATTCCGGTTCAATATCACGGACATACGGGGCCGGGATTTTCCGTAGCTTCGATGCTCGAAGCGGCCAACAACGGTGTGGATTATCTGGACCTGGCAATGGAACCGCTTTCTTGGGGTATGGTTCATCCCGACGTGATCACGATTCAGGCGATGCTGAAAGATGCGGGATTCCTCGTGCCGGAAATTAATATGGAAGCGTACATGGAAGCTCGCCGGTTGACGCAGTCATTCATCGACGATTTCTTGGGTTACTTTATTGATCCGAGTAACAAGATTATGACTTCATTATTAGTAGGTTGCGGTCTTCCCGGAGGAATGATGGGGTCGATGATGGCCGACTTGAAAGGTATGCACAACGCCATTAATCTGGCTCTGAAACAAAATAATAAAAAAGAAGTTGCTTTCAATCAATTGGTGATTCAATTGTTTAAAGAAG
>JAISKG010000031.1 GCA_031261015.1 Dysgonamonadaceae bacterium
CTATGTGATTGCCATGACAGGAGTTGCTATCTGGTTTGCCATTCAAAACCGGCCTTTCGATAAACGGGCAATTTTCCTGCTGGTATTCTGTCTGGTTTTGACGACTTTTTCCAGCTCGGATCTCGTACCAAAATTTATCCAGCACGAATGGGTCAGGAAATATTCGCTCAAAGCCTTGCCTTGCTTTGCGGTCTGGCTCACATTGACTTATCAACTAATAAAACCTGAAAAGAAATTTTTGCAAGATGATGAACTCTCAAAATAAAAAAGTTTCAATCCTGATTCCGGCTTATAACGAAGAAAAATCGCTGGCGTCGCTCTACCAACGTTTGCAAGTTTTGATGAACGCTCATGCTGCTTACGATTGGGAAGTTCTTTTTGTGAACGACGGAAGTAAGGACAATACTTTATGGATACTCAAACAATTACGGGAAAAGGACAGCCGGATTAATTACCTCGACTTGTCGCGTAATTTCGGGAAAGAAGCCGCCATGCTCGCCGGATTCGATTATGTAACAGGCGATTGCCTGGTGATTATGGACGCCGATTTGCAACATCCGCCCGAATTGATTCCCGACATGCTGAAGCTCTGGGAAGAAGGTTACGACGACGTATATGCCAAACGCATCTCGCGGGGAAAAGAATCTTGGCTGCGCAAACAATTTTCTTTGCTGTTTTACAAAATACTCAAGAAATGCACGAAAGTAGAAGTGCTCGAAAACGTCGGCGATTTCCGCCTGCTGGATCGTAAATGTATCGATGCGCTAACACAACTCAGGGAAAATGAACGCTATACCAAAGGTATATTTGCGTGGATCGGATTCAGAAAAAAGGAAATTTTATTTGAGCAAGGCGACCGTTTGGCCGGTAATTCGTCGTGGAGTTTCTATAAACTGCTGAACTTTGCCATTGACGGCATCACCTCTTACACCACAGCTCCGCTTCGCATCTCCATTTTTACCGGACTGATCGTATCTCTCATTGCTTTTATTTTCATGTGTATAATTCTTGCCAAAACGTGGATTTGGGGTGAAGTGGTGCGCGGTTACCCGACACTGATCACGATTATTTTATTTCTGGGAGGAATGCAATTGTTTTCGCTGGGAACCATCGGCGAATACCTCGGCAGGGTTTTTTACGAAACGAAGAATCGTCCGCCCTACCTCATCCGGGAATACAACGGCGAAAGCATTAACACGAAGAAATCATGATTTTATTAAGTTTCGATATAGAAGAGTTTGACTTGCCGCTGGAATACGGCCGGGAAATTTCTTTCGAAGACCAAATGGTCGTTTCCAAAGAAGGAACTCAACGAATCTTGCAATTGCTTGAGAAGCATCGGATTCAAGCTACTTTTTACATCACGGCCAATTTTGCGCAACATGCTCCGGAAATCGTTGCACGGATTGCTGATGCGGGACATGAAGTCGCTTCCCACGGTTATTTCCACAGCGATTTCCGGCCGGAACACTTGAAAACTTCCAAAGAATTGCTGGAAGCGATGACGAAAACCCGCGTCGAAGGTTACCGGATGGCGCGAATGATGCCTGTTACGGAATCGGAAATTAAAAGAGCCGGATATAGTTATAATTCATCGATCAACCCAACGTTTTTGCCGGGAAGATATAATAACTTGAAAGAGCCGCGCCGGTATTTTTTGAGGGAAGGCGTGTGGCAGTTGCCGGTTTCGGTCAGCCCGTTCTTTCGTTTCCCGTTGTTTTGGCTGTCGTTTCGGAATTTGCCGGAGAGCCTGTATCGTTTTTTAGTGAAATGGACTTGTAAGACAGACGGTTATTTAAATGTGTACTTTCATCCTTGGGAGTTTATGCCGATTGGGGAGAAAGGGAAATATTCTATTCCGGGATATGTGACAAAGAACACCGGAAAGAAAATGGAGGAACGTTTGGGCAGGTTTATTGATTGGGCGAAAAAGCAAGATTATGAGTTTGTTAGGACGAAGGATTTTATCAATAAGCAAATCGTCAATTCTGCCATATCTTATCCTCATAATTAACTCCATGATCTGCTTTCAATTTCCGGATATACTTATTTAATTCATTAATTTTCAACTCAATAGATTTTATTTCCTTTGAGTCGATATCCGGTTTTTCCTGCAAAGCATCCAGATAATTAAGTAGCGTTGCCTGATATTGCGTGTAATAAAAAACGGCTTGCGTGTAATCTTTCAATTGAAAATCCAAAAGTGTAGATAAATTGAAATATAGTTCCATTTTTTGCATATTGGACAATGCGTAGCGGATGGCCACCTTATAATTTTGATCGGCATCTGCGTATAAACTGTCTTTTTCGCAAGCTTTGGCTAATCCGGTGTAATAAGTGCAAAGCGTATTCGGATTCGGTAATTCATGCCCTATAAGCTTCTGATACAGTAAAATAGATTCTGGATAGCGTTGCAAATTGTATTGGACGGAAGCCAGCGCATAAAGGACGGTCGTATTTGTACTGTCGCGTTCGTTCACTTGTTGCAGGTAAGGATAAGCAGCCGGGTCGTTCTGCAGGAAAAAATACGAAATTCCCAAACTACGATTGACCAAAAGGGACGAATCGCCGGCGGCGCGACATTTTTCAAAACGGCGGATGGCTTCTTCGTACTCGCCAAGATTGTAATAAGTAAAAGCATTGAGTGCATTCATCTGAGTATTAGTAGTATCGCGAGCAAGAAAATTTTCGGAATATTGCAAAGCCTGCTCATAATCCGTTTGTTGAATACAAAGTTTGACTAAACTCAAAATGGAAAAAACGTCGTGTGCATCAGCTTCCCACGCAGCTTGGTAATGGATTTGCGCGCTATCGGGCTTATTTAACTTTTCGTAGCACAGGGCAATACTTTTTTCCAAATAAGCGGGATTGTACGCCGCCGGATCGATTTGACGATAATTTTCCAGAGCCGTCGTATATTTTTCGGCGCGGTAGAGCAAATCAGCCTTCCTGACGCGGAAATACAAATTTGTAGAATCAGACGCCATCAACTTTTCATAACAGCGAATGCTTTTCAAATACTGCAAGTTAGCTTCATAACATTGCGCCAGTTCCAATTGGATGGGAATATCGCCGGGATAATCTTCCTGCGCGGTTTCCAAAATTTCGAGGGCTTTGGAGTAATTATTTAACCATTTGTAACATAAAGCTTTTTGATACAACAAATCGCGCGTAGGCGCTTGCGCATCCATGTATTCGACGGCTTGTTGATATTGCGCTTTACGAAGATAATCCGTCGCTATGGAATCTTGCGCTCGCATGGAAATTGCGCCGAACAGGAAGATGATTGTCAAGACTTGCGTAATACTTTTCTTCATACGAAAACTACATTTTTTTGCGTTATTACCTGATTATCAGCAATGTATCCTCTGCTATCATTAACTCCTCATCCGTCGGAATGACAAGTACCTTCACTGCCGAATCGGCCGCGCTGATCACTTTTTCCTCCCCGCGCGTTTGATTCGCCGACTCATCCATGCAAATACCCATAAATTCCAAGCCTTCGCAAATGGCCTGCCGGATACCGATTTGATTCTCCCCTACTCCTCCGGTGAAAACCAGTAAATCCAAACCGCCCATAGCTGCCGCATACGAACCGATATATTTTTTGATTTTGTAGTTGTACATGTTCAACGCCAAGACCGCACGGTCGTTGCCTTCGCGGATCGCCGCATCAATCTCGCGCATATCCGACGAAACGCCCGAAACGCCCAGCACGCCACTGTATTTATTCACAATCGTCGAAATCGCCTGAGAGCCAACGTTCTCTTTTTCCATGATATAGGTGAGTACACCGGCATCTACATCGCCGCTACGCGTACCCATTAATAAACCTTCGACCGGCGTCATTCCCATAGATGTGTCGATAGAACGGCCGTCGCAAATGGCCGCAACGGACGCGCCGTTACCGATGTGGCAAGTGATGATGCGCTGCTTTTCGTAAGGTACATTCAGAAATTCGCAGGTCCGCTTGGAAACATAACGATGGCTCGTGCCGTGAAAACCATAACGGCGGATCGCATATTTCTCATACAACGAGTACGGAAGCCCATACATATACGCATAATCCGGCATCGTTTGATGGAAAGCCGTATCAAAAACCGCCACTTGCGGCGCTTCGGGCAGAAGCTCCCGAATCGCATATATCCCATTTAGATTAGGCGGATTATGCAAAGGAGCAAGGTCGATACATTCCACAATTTTCTGAATCACTTCGTCGTTGATCAGCACGCTGGAATTGAATTTTTCGCCACCATGCACCACGCGATGTCCCACCGCATCAATCTCGTCGAGCGAACGGATACAACCGTATTTTTCGCTGGTAATCACGCCCAAAATATATTCAATGCCCTTGCGATGCTCTAAAATTTCACCTTCGAGAATCACTTTATCGTCGTTCGTCAAAGTCAGTTTCAGGAAAGAGCCGGTGAGGCCGATTTTTTCGATTCCACCCTGGGCTAATATGGTTTTTGCGTCCATGTCCAGCAATTTATATTTGATAGACGAACTTCCGCAGTTTAATACTAAGATCTTCATGTATGTTATTTAAAAAGCAAATTAATACCGGTGATTTTGAAATTCTCGTATAGATAAAAGCCTTTGCCGTTGCGCATTCCCAACTGTTGCGTGCGATAAAGCCGCCACAACAGCGGCGACGGTTTATACTTTTTATCGCCGTATTCGTTGAACATATCTTCCATGAGCGGAACAATTTTTTCGATTCCGATGGCATCGGCCATCTTGAAAATGCCGGCGCGCATGCCAAAGACAATTTCCGTCAGCCGGTCGATATTTTCCATCAAAGCGACATTTTCGAGCACCATTTGGCAGGCTTCGTTCAGCATGACAGCCATCAGACGCATGCTCACCAAACCATTACTTTCGTGCACTTCGATCGTTTCGTATTTGATTAGTTTAGCAAACAAAAGCACTTTATTATATACTTCTTCGGACGTATAAATACTTCGTACAACTTCCAAAATATGAGCATCGGGATGAGCCACGGGAAAATGCAGGCTCACGCAACGTTCCTTGTGTTTTAATACGGATGCCAATTCACTGATAATAACCGTTGTAGCATTAGTGGCTATAATCGCTTCGGGAGTGACGATATTTTCAATTTTCTTGAATGCTTCCTTGCGTAAATCGAGGCTTCGCTCGCCGGTTTCGTTATTATAGCGAATACATTCGATAATAAAATCGCAATCTTTCAAATCGCTGTAATCGGTCGATCCGTGCACGCGGCCGATGATGGCTTTCTTTTCGCCGGGCGTCAATCCCCAGTTTTCGATGCGGCTGTCCAAACCTTCGTTCAATCGTTTGAAAGCGAAGTCAATACGTTCCTGATTGACTTCAATAAAATTCACTTCTAATCCCGCCGACGAGGTCAGGCGGATGATGTTGCGACCGTCGATTCCCGCGCCGACTACGCCGATTTTGGAAAACAACGATTTCTTCTTTTTATCCTTGGAAAAAAGTCCGAAAGGCTCAATCGGTTCGATGATTGTTTGTGCCATTTCTATTTCAATTATTTGTTATTCAATGATTTATTCGTGATGGCCTGATTAGCGCAAATCGCTACCATCTTGTAAATATCTTCGACGGAGCAACCTCGCGACAGATCATTGACCGGCGCGGCCATCCCTTGAAGAATCGGCCCGACGGCTTCAGCCTTACCCAAACGCTCGACCAATTTATAAGCAATATTTCCACACTCCAAATTGGGAAATACCAATACATTCGCTTTTCCGGCAACCGGACTGCCCGGCGCTTTGCTGTCGCCGACAAACGGAACGAGAGCCGCATCGGCCTGCATTTCCCCGTCGATTAACAGTTCGGGAGCCAATGCGCGAGCTAAACGAGTGGCTTCGATCACTTTATCCACCAACGGATCTTGCGCGCTTCCTTTAGTAGAAAAACTCAACATTGCCACACGCGGTTCCACTCCCACGAGCGATTGAGCGGTATGCGCCGTTGCCACAGCAATTTCCGCCAATTGTTGATCCGTCGGATTAGGCATCACCGCGCAATCGGCAAACACCAAAACGCCGTCGCTACCAAACGAATGATCCTGAACAAACATCAGGAACGCACCCGAAACCACGCTGATCCCCGGACGGGTTTTGATGATTTGCAAAGCCGGCCGAAGCACATTGCCCGTCGTATTTTTTGCGCCGGCAACTTCGCCGTCGGCGTCCCCGTTTTTGATCATGAGGCAAGCCAAATAGAGCGGATTTCTCACTAATTCGCGAGCTTCTTCAATGCTTAAACCTTTAGCTTGGCGCAACTTAAAAAGCAATTGCGCATATTCTTCCTGCTTCGCATGACATTCCGGGTCTATAATCGTAGCTTGTCGGATATGAGAAAGTTGATATTCGGAAGCCAAATCGCGAATTTCTTCCGGATCTCCAATCAATATAATATCGGCAATATTGTCGGCAATCAGCCGGTCGGCGGCTTTGAGCGTGCGAGATTCCGTGCCTTCGGGCAAAACGATGCGTTGTTTGTCGGCTTTCGCGCGGTCGATGAGTTGTTGGATCAAGTTCATACAAGTAGTTTCTTTGGTTTAATGACACAAAAGTAGTAAAAATTGCCATATAGAGATAGCAAATTGGGGATTTATTTTTCCCCCACATACAACCCACAAATTCCCAAACTCAATTTTTTATAATATACATCTCTGAAGCCATTTGCTTCCAACATCCGCTTCATCGCCTCATTTTGCGGAAAAGCAGCAATCGAATGCGGCAAATACGTATAAGCTTCCTTACTTTTCGACAACCACCAGCCAATCATTGGAATTATCCACTTGGAATAAATTTGATAACCTTGTTTCACCGGAAAATGTTCAGGCGAAGAAAGTTCCAAAATCATCAGGCGACCGCCGGGTTTCAAAACACGCAGGATTTCCTGCAAGCCTCGATCGGGATTTTCAAAATTGCGCACGCCGAAAGCAACCATGACGGCATCGAACGAGTTATCTTCAAAGGATAAATTCATGCAATCCTGCGCTTCCATTGTAATTTGAGCGGATAATCCGGCTTCGGCTACTTTTTCCTGGCCAATTTGTAACATGCCTTCCGACAGGTCAATACCGACGATTTTTTCGGGACGAAGGTGACGGAACGCTTGAATCGCCAAATCGCCGGTGCCGGTGGCAATATCCAGAATCACAGCCGGACGCTTGTCTTTCAAAGCGAAAAGGCCTTTCTTTCGCCAATAAAAATCCAGACCAAACGACAAAGTATGATTCAACAAATCGTATTGCCGCGCAATGGCGTCGAACATTTTTTCCACCTGAGCTCCCTTTGGTTCTGTGCTTTCGCCATAAGGCCGTATTTTTTCCGCTTCGTAAGTCATCCTGTTTTCCGGTTGATTGATGCGGCAAAGTTACAATAGATTCTTTACCTTTGCACAAAAAAACAGATGATCCGAAAAAATTCTTTGCAAGCGTGGGTCTTGGCGGTGCGGCCGAAAACATTATCGGCTTCGGCAACTCCGGTGTTCGTGGCTTGCGCTTTGGCTTACCGGTCGGGTTATTTTCAGTGGAAACCGGCTTTGATTTGCTTGGTTTTCGCCGTTTTAGCTCAAATTGTTTCCAATTTGGCCAACGATTATTTCGATTACAAGAAAGGTTCCGACAAAGACGATCGCTTGGGGCCGCCACGCGCAGTGGCCGAAGGATGGATTGCGCCGCGAACCATGTTGACGGTCACACTGGGCTTGCTGGCAGCCGACTGCGCTTTGGGTTTGACCTTGATTTATTACGGCGGCTGGTTTTTGACCGGCGTGGGTTTATTGATCGCCGTGTTCGTTTTGGCTTATTCGGGCGGCCCTTATCCGCTGGCTTACCACGGTTGGGGCGATGTGTGTGTATTGATTTTTTTCGGGATCGTCCCAGTCGGATTTACCTATTACGTACAGGCTTTGCAATGGCCTTTGTCTGCGACGATATGCGGAATGGCCGTCGGTTTAACGATCATTAATATTCTGGTAGCGAATAATTTCCGCGACCGTTTTACCGACCGAGAAGCCGACAAACGAACTT
Organism: Dysgonamonadaceae bacterium; assembly: GCA_031261015.1. Taxonomy (GTDB): domain Bacteria; phylum Bacteroidota; class Bacteroidia; order Bacteroidales; family Azobacteroidaceae; genus Azobacteroides. The sequence continues at coordinate 8,048 of JAISKG010000031.1, forward strand.
CCATCGTGATTTTCGGGGAAACTTTCGGCCAACGGTTTTATTTGATCAACGGATGGCTGGCAGTGATCGCTTGCCAATATTTTTGGCTGGAAAACAGCGGATTAGCAGCTATTTTGCCCTTATTTTATTTGCCATTTCATTATCGGACTTGGGCGGAAATGGTGCGAATCGGGCAAGGAAAAGACTTAGTTGCTATTTTAGGGAAAACAGCTCGTAATGTATTAATTTTCGGAGTGTTGCTGTCTTTGGGATTGTTGCTGTCGCGTTAAAAAAATACGTAGAGGTGAAAAAAATTCGTCCTTATTTTGATATTCTCAAAAAATCATGTATCTTTGTAAGTATTAAAGTAACGACTAATAATTTTATGAGGGTTCGCTCTAATTTTATTAGTCGTTTTCTATTACCGTTATGCAATATTGCACTTTTTCTTTTGTGCTTCTTTTCACGCCCACAGTCAGTTTTATTTTCCCAAAATTGGATTTGTTGTATTCCATAATAATTATTTTTTCAAATCCTTTTTGGTTGTCTTTTGCCGGATTAGAGTTTCGAGGAAGACCTTTTTGTACAGCATTTGTCAATATCTCTGTTAAAAACATAACCGCAAGTGTTGATTCATAACGCGTAGATGCCTGTCCTGCCGTTTCCTCGACCGAAATGTGTTTCACATTCACAAAGTCATTCAACGATTTGTTAAAAACCTGTTTTTCAGGATTTAATTTTCCCCAGATTTTATAGAAATCCATAATAAAACGTTTGCGTTGCTTTTTATCTTCTTTGCTGTCACCGATTGGTATTCCGTAGTCAGAACCATAATTCATAGGTTTTAGTTTTTTGTGATAATTATTCAATACAGTGTGCAGAAATGAACTCCCGCACCACAAAATTACAATATATTTTTCGAAACTAAAAAACATAGGGGCGAAAATTTTCCGCCCCCACATACACAATTTTAGTATTTTCGAATTATTTCTGGAGAATCACCTTGTGCGTCGAAACCGATTTTTCGTTCTCAATCACCACCAGATAAATACCGTTGGCAAAATTCAAACGGAGATTCAATACGCCGTTTGATGCGTATTTCGCCAGCGTTCTACCCGATAAATCCTGTATCTTTACGGTTGCTTCACCGCTGGTATTCACCGTCAAATCGCCTTTCGTTACGGTCGGATATACCGGACTGAAGAGAGATGGATTTGTTATTCCTGTACCTTCACCCGTAGTATAAGTAATGTTTATAGGCGAACTGAAATTACGTATTACTGTTGCCGGAATAGAAATGGTATAAGTTGTTTGAGCTTCCAGTACATCGTGAGAAAGAGTTAGTTTATTTCCTGATATACTTGGAGTTACAACGATTTCATTACCTCCTCCGGTCATCGTAATATTGTTAAAACTCCTTTCGGTAATGTCTTTAGAGAATGTAGCAATGAAATTGTCTCTGGGATCTACCTCTACATCCCCATGTTTGATATTGGTATTAACCAAAGTGATAGGATCCAGGTTATCTACCAGAATATCGTCAATAAACCAGTCATGCGCCCATCCGTCGCCTTGATAACGGAAAGCGATAAAAATTGTCTGTCCTGCATAAGCGTTCAAATTGACGGCGACTGGCGTCCATGAATCGGTAATCTGGGCGGAAGACGGCGTCCATATCTCAGTGAAATTGCTCTTTTCGCGATTAGCATTTGTAGTAACCAATACGCTGCTTTTTCCACTACCATACTCGCCCGGTTCTCCTATTTTAGATTCAAATTGCAGCGTAGCTCCCGATGCAGGAATAGCGATAGCCGAAGTAATCAACCAAGAGTCGCTTCCGTCGGTATAGCGGTGGCGTGCTCTCTTGCCGCCTCCGCTGGGCGTATCGTTAGTTGTTTGCACATTCCAGCCGGTACTTGAGGGCATATTGATTACCATCCAGCATTCGTTGGGTAATATTGAGTTGCTGTTGTAATCGAAGCCTTCGCCGTAGGGAATGGATTTTATCGGGCACACGCGGTTTTCAACAGCAATCGTGTAAGAGTCGTTTTTGTCGTTTTCATCGCGGCTCAACTTCGTCGATGCTTTGATGGTATGCACTCCGCCTGCCGACAAATCGGCTTTCGTTGAGAAAGTATAGGTAACTTCCTGTCCCGATGCGATCGGACCCGGCACTGTTTCGTTGGGGATCGCCGTTCCGCTATCCAAGCTAAATGTAACCGGAATGCTCGGAAGCTCGCTTGCTCCGAAATTTTTCACTTTTACTTGCACTGTTTCTGCTGCCGTAAGATCGTGCCCGTTTACCGGCGACAAAATTGCCGTCACTCCTGCGTCGCGATTGGCAATTTCTTCTATTTCAATATTATCTACGGCAAGATAATAGGTAGTTTGCGCACTATAAGAATGCAAAGCAAAGTAGAAATCGCCGTCTTTCCCGGTTACGGAAAGTTCCTGCTGTTTCCAAGCTGTCGTTATTGCCGTTCCTTCTACGCTCCACAGTTTGTTGTCGGCGCTTGCCTGTGCGGCGGCCTTCGTTTTACCGTCGGAAACATATACCGCCAGTTTATCCGTTCCCATACTGCCGGTTTTTTTATACCAGAACCTGATTTTATAGATTCTACCCTGTTCCATGTGGATCACCGGAGAGAACATCCAGTCGTCGGCGACGACATTGGATGTCGGTTGTCCCATATAACCGGAGTAACGCAAAGAAGAAGGCGAAGAATTGTAGCCGTACGGACTTGATGTGTTTTTTTCAACCTTCCAGGTGATGCCGTCGTTGTTGGCGTCAACTACTGTCCAGCAGCGGGGCATGCCGTCTTCCATATCTTCAAAAATAGGAAGCGCATGGTTTTCGCAATCTATCGGCGTAGTGAAAGTCACTTTGTCCGACCAGGCTGTTGTGCCGCCTTCGGGACAAACCGCGCGAACATAGTAATCGTAAGTGGTATTATTGGTCAAGCCGTTTAAACGATAGGGTTTAGTAGTAACGTGCATCCATGTTCCGGCGGTCGAAGTAGGATCGAATCCGGGTGCACCGTATTTGATTTCCCAAGAGGTGGCTATGCCGGTTTCTTCCCACGACAGGAGCGCGCTTGTGTAGGTCAGTCCCGAAACCGAAGGATTGAGCGGCGTATTGCATTGCGTAGGATCGGGTTGCGTAGTAAAAGACCAGGTGATTCCTTCCCACAATTCGCTGACGGAATTAGCATTAACCGTCACTGTATAAGTCGTGTTGTAAGCAAATGCGTTGTGTGCGATTGTCAATTTATTTCCCGTCACCGACGGAACCACACCGCCCGGATTAGGCGTAATGGTAATCGCGGGTGCATTCACAAGCGTGCGGTTTCTCATAAATTCGACCGTTACCGGCGCATTGACCGGTACATTTTTAGCATTCCGCTTCGGCGTAACCGCAACATGCGAAGCGAGGTTAACACGGAGAGCCAGATTACCGATCATACTCAATTGACCGGTGATCGGACTTACGCTACCGCATATTTCCTCAAGCATGGTACCGTCGGCGCTCACCCGGAATATACAATTTGCTTCCTTATCGCTTACCACATTGAGGGCTTCCGACGTCAACTGATCGGCGGTAAAGAAATAGTAGCCCGGCTGCAAGAGTTGCTGTTCGGCAAACACAAATTCGGTCAAACTGTATTGGGCGTTCGCAATGTTCCGGTTGAATTTTTGCGAAGTATAAACTTTCGTCAAACCGTTACCGGCCGAAACAGCATAAATTGAAATGGTAAATTCGAGAGAGGTTACCGTACTGAATGCAATGGTCGCCGATTTCACTATATCGGGAGTTGCAATGTAATACACATTCCCGAGCTGAGTATTCGCCCCCAGATTGGCAGTTCCGGTGGCGTTGCTCGAAGTCCATGATTTGTTATTATCTACGGCAAACTGGTTGTCGTTGACGGCAAATGGAACTGTCGTAGTCGATCCCGAAGAGGGAATGGT
>JAISKG010000024.1 GCA_031261015.1 Dysgonamonadaceae bacterium
CCTTTTTGAAATCTACTATTTAAATGATACTCACATGAAAAAATTATTTTCTCTACTCTTTTTTACGCTTGTCGCCGCAGGAATGTATGCGCAAGACAACTGGCAGGTTTCGGGCGTAGTGACCGATGCGAACGACGGTTCGGAACTGATTGGAGTTTCGGTGTCTGTTCAGGGAACTTCGCAAGGCACCGTGACCGATTTGGACGGGCGTTACTCAATTTCCGTTCCGAAAGGAAAATCACTTACTTTTTCTTATGTAGGATATAAGCCGCAAACGATAGTCGTGAAAGGATCGACTTTGGATGTGGCTTTAAACACCGACACAAAAATGCTGGACGAGGTGGTAGCCATTGGTTACGGTTCTATTAAGAAAAGCGACTTGACCGGTGCAGTCGGTTCGATTTCCGGCGAAAAATTGCGTCAAGCTCCCGTAGCTAAGTTAGATCAGGCTTTGCAGGGACGGATGGCCGGCGTAACCGTTAATTCCAATTCAGGGCAACCGGGCGCTGCTGCTACTGTTATGATTCGCGGAATCGGTACCGTTAGCAATGCCAAGCCTATTTTCGTTGTGGACGGATTGATTACGGATAATATCAATTTCTTAAGCACGAGCGATATTGCCTCTTTGGAAGTTTTGAAGGACGCTTCGGCGCAAGCTATTTACGGTTCGCGCGGCGCGAACGGCGTGGTACTGATCACTACTAAAAAAGGTGATGCTTCCGGAAAAACCAATTTGACGTTTGAAACTTATTATGGTGTACAAAACCGTTGGAAAAAATTGGACGTGATGGGTCGCGACGAATTAGTTACTACTATTGCTACCTTGGGAAGAACTAAAAAAGAATTGGACGAGGTAGGTTTAAACGAATGGATTCGCTCCAATAAAACTCCCAATACCGGAACTTATTATCCGCGCATTGTTGAATATAATGCCGACGGCACAGTGAAAACCCCGGGTATTGATTACACTATGTATGATACTGATTGGCAAGACGAAGTATTTGTGAAAGACGCTCCAATTCAGAATTATTATTTTTCGGCCGACGGCGGTAACGATAAAATGAGCTATATGATGAGCGTTAACTATTTCGATCAAAAAGGAATCTTGATCAACTCCTATTACAATCGCTTGACTTTGCGCTTGAATACTTCTTATAAAATGCGTGATTGGCTCCGTATCGGGGAAAATCTTTCGTTTTCCAATACACGCGATAATGGTGTTCAAGGAAACGGAAATACGGCTTTAATTGCCAGTGCATTGTCGATGGCTCCCTGGGATCCCGTTAAATATCCGGCAGGAACCTTAAGCGGTTATAACAGAAATAAACCCGAAGAACAGCGCGACTTAGGCGGCCGGTATTCAACTCCTACATTATTTAAAAACGTTGCTAATCCTTTTGTTCAAGTATATAATGCAAAACCAAATCCCGACAATATTGATTGGGTAGGAGATGTTTATGCAGAAATCACGCCTGTCAAAGGCTTAATACTCCGAGGAGATATTTATATGAAATTCTGGAATGGAATGAACCGGACGTATCTGCCTACTTACGATGCTTTATTCAATGGTATCTCCAAAAATAGCATTTCCAGCTGGATGGAACGCCAAAAACAAATGACGTATGAAGGAACAGCCACTTATAATAAAGTATTCAACAAGAAACACGATTTAACGGTGATGGTAGGTATTACCCGCGAAGATTGGGATCAATATCGGGTCAACGCCAGCGGAATGGAATTAGAAAATACTGCCGAGAAAAATTGGTATATAGGTCAGACTCCCGAGGCTATCCGGCAAAATCCCGACGGTTCGTATTATTCTACTCGAAGCGGCGGGGATGCGGTAGATAAAATATCCATGTTGTCTTACTTGGGTCGCATACACTATGTATTTGACAATAAGTATTTGCTTACTTCCAATCTCCGGCGAGATGCTTCTTCCAAATTATACTTTCCGGGAATGAAATTTTACGATGTCTTCCCTTCGGTGGCGGCCGCTTGGAAAGTAAGTGAAGAATCGTTTTTTGAACCCTATTTGAATACCATTGACTTTTTGAAAGTGCGTGCCGGTTGGGGACGTTTGGGTAATGCAAATTCCTTAGGATCATCTACTCTTGCTGAAAGTGTAGAGCGTAGTACGCTTTGGATGATGGGTTATCCTCTCGAAAATCCTAATGCTATGCATGAAGGAATGTCCTCGTTGAAGATTCCTGCGAAAACACACTGGGAATATACTCAACAAACCGACTTTGGGATAGATCTTAGCTTGTGGAGAGGTTTGTTCTACGCCAATATCGACTTGTTCCGTAGAGATACCTATGATATGATTATGGGAATTCCCAATCCTGCTCATGTAGGATTGCGTTATAAGACGGTAGGAAATGCTTCTACGGTTCGAAACCAAGGTATTGAGTTCAGTTTGGAGCACCGGCATAAAATCGGCGATGTATCCTATTCCGTAGCCGGTAATGTTTCGTTCATTCACAATGAACTGAAAGCCTTGAAGGAAGGAGAGCCTTTGTGGGAAGGCATTATTTTGAGTGATGAAGGTATTCCTTTGCGTACGATATGGGTGCTGGAATACGACGGCGTATTCCAAAATCAAGCGGAAGTGGACGCTCACTCTTGGACAAATCCTGCAACCGGACAAAAGAAATTGATTCAACCGGATGCCAAACCGGGTGATGCCCGTTATGTGGACCGGAATCACGACGGGATCATTTCCGAATTAGACCGTTTCAATGCAGGGAATCCGTTCCCATCCGTTACTTACGGCTTCAATGCTTCGGTAGATTATAAAGGCTTCGACTTTCAAGTTTTCTTTCAAGGAATTGGCGGTAACGAAGTCTATAACTGGTTAAGACAAAATAAATTAGAATCTGACGGAACCACTGCGGTATTGAGTACGGATATGAAGAATGTATTCTATGCGGTACGTGAAAATCCGGCCGATCTTACCAGCGCGTGGGTCAATGGAATGGAAGGTTCCAACGGTTCTATCCCCAATCCCTCGGAATCGGGTAGCGTTCATAATAAAGACGCTTCCAGCCGTTTCGTTGAAAAAGCCTCTTATTTGCGCCTGAAAAATATACAATTGGGTTATACGCTTCCGAAAGACTTGACCCAGAAAATAGGCGTCGAACGCTTGCGTTTCTATGTGGGTGGAAGCAACTTATTGACTTTTACCAAGTACACAGGTTTTGACCCCGAAATGGGAGATAACGGTCAGGATTGGGGTAACTTCCCGCAAGCGCGTACCGTGCTTTTTGGCTTGAATATGAACTTTTAATCAATAGAAATTAGTATGAAAACACAAAAATACAGTTTATTTATTCTTTTGGCCGGTTTACTGGGATTCTTGGAAGTTTCCTGCGACGATGTTATCCAATATGAGCAACCGGCGGTTACCATGTTAAGCGATGCGTTTAACACGCCCACAGATGCTATTGCTTCGGCTACCGCATCCTATGTTCCCTTGATGTGGGAATTGGGTATGACTTATGCGCCGGAATGGTGGATTGGCGATGTTTGTTCCGACGACGCTTTGAAAGGCGGAGAAAATTTAAGCGATATGAGTTCGGTTTATGATATGGAGAATTTTAAGACACGTTCCGATAATGATGTGCTCTTGACTTTCTATCGTATTCAATACATGGGCGCTTACCGTTGTAATGTAGCGATTGAAAACGTAGGAACTATGAAACCGGAAATATTCAAAGAGGATCCCAGCATACAAAAGCGAGTACTCGGAGAAGTTTTGTTTCTGCGCGCCCTCTATCATTTCCGCTTAGTCCGTATTTTCGGCGGAGTGCCTTTAGCCGATCGCATTTTGCGTTTGCAAAGCGAATGGAAACAGCCGCGAGCTACTGAAGCGGAAACCTATGAAATGATATACAAAGACCTGAAGTTGGCGATTCAATATCTGCCTGAAAAAAGTAAATATGCTCCTGCCGATTTGGGACGGGCGACGAAAGGCGCAGCCAGAGCTTTATTGATGAAAGCTTACATGAATAATCACCTCTACGAAGAGGCTAAATTGCAAGGCGACTCGATTATTAATTCAGGTGAATATAGCTTGGTTGCCGATTACAACGAGCAATTTACCGTAGAAGGCGAAAACGGTCGCGAATCCATTTTCGAAACTCAATATATTGCCGAAGGCTCTTCGGCTTACGAAGGAAACGATGGACAGTTGGGTTATGCACGCGGTACGTTTACAGTGGTAATGACCCGTCCGCGCTGGACAAACGCTCCGTTCGGCGGCT
>JAISKG010000029.1 GCA_031261015.1 Dysgonamonadaceae bacterium
AATACAATACACTTTCTCTTCCAAAATAAACGTAAGCGCCGAGGCTGTGTTTTACAACGGAATAAACAGCATTTACGAGCTTTACAGCGGTTATTTGCTGGAAAGTTACCGCTATCTGAATCATTACGACAGCCGTTTTGCCGTTTCGCACGGGAATTTCCAGTCTGTAAGCATCGCCTATAAGGATATTATCAACATGTTTTTTGCAAGTGCAAGCGTTTCATACAATTACAACAAAAACAATGTGATCGGCGTCCAGCATTTCGAAGACAACCTGATGCTTACTTCATTCATCCGGATGCCGCATGAAAGCAATACAGTCGGCGCTTCGGGCAAAGTCAGCAAAGGTTTTGACTGGAAAAAGCTCAGTGCGGATTTGAATGTAAATTATATGACAAGCGCCTCTCAGCAAATTCGCCAAGATGATTTGGTGAATTATCATACGGATATACTTTATTTTTCGACAAAGTGGAGCGCTGTTCCCTGTTCGTTTTTAATCACATCCCTTGAAAGCGTCTGGCAGGAAAGTAAATCCCGGATAGAGCGGCAGGAAGCGTTTGCGCCCATCCGCTCCTGTACGAATACGGCCGATTTTGATTTCAAATTGATTGACAAGCTGAGGATAGGAACGAAATTCGAGCAATACTACAACAGTTCTATGCAAAACAACAAATATTTGTATTTTAGCGATCTATATCTGAATTATACATGGAAGCAAGTCCGGTTTGAACTGGACTGGAGTAATATATTGAATACAAAAAACTATACGACCGCTTTTTCTAACGGCTTGAATGAGTATCGTTCCTTTTATCTTATTCGTCCTGCGAGTGTATTGTTGAAAGTTAAATTCAAGTTAAAGTGAGGTCTTTCCCTATTTTTACCCAGCACGACGCGATGGACTGCGGCCCTACCTGCCTCCGCATGATCGCCGCCCACTACGGTCACCGTTATTCCTTGGAAGGCCTGCGTGAAAAATCCCACATCTCCCGCGAAGGCGTATCCATGCTCGGCATCGCCGAAGCAGCCGAGAAGATTGGCTTCCGTACCGTCGGGACAAGGCTGTCCCTTGAGAAATTGTTGGAAGTGCCACTTCCCTGCATCGTGCACTGGAATCAAAACCATTTCGTCGTCCTCTACGCGATAAAACCTGTTAGGTTTCAAAAACCTAACAGGTTTAGGTTCTACATCGCCGACCCTGCTTCCGGCAAACTCACCTACACCTCCGAAGAATTCAGCCGCTGCTGGATCAGCAATCAAAGAGACGGAAAAGAAGAAGGTTCGGCTCTGCTGCTGGAACCCACTCCCGATTTTTACACAAACAAGGACGAAAAAGAAATAAAGCTCACTCGCAAAGGCTTTTCTTTCCTGTTTTCCTACCTTCGCCCCTACAAAAATCTGGTTTTCCAACTGTTTTTGGGTCTGCTTTTCGGTAGCCTTCTTCAACTCATCTTTCCATTCCTCACCCAATCCATCGTCGATATTGGCATTGGTAGCCGTAACATCGGTTTCATCTATTTGGTGCTGATTGCTCAACTGATGCTCACCTTGAGCAGCTCGGCCGTAGAATTTATCCGAGGCTGGATTTTATTGCATCTCGGTACACGAATCAACATTTCTCTTATTTCCGATTTCCTGATTAAGCTAATGAAATTACCCATGGAATACTTCGACACCAAGATGACTGGCGACATCCTGCAACGCATCGGCGACCACAGCCGCATCCAGAATTTTCTGACCAATTCCACGCTGGGTACACTGTTTTCCCTATTCAATATCCTGATTTTCGGAATAATCCTCTGTCTTTACAGTTTGAAAATATTCGCCATTTTCTTTATCGGCAGTGCCTTGTATTTCTGCTGGGTATGGCTGTTCATGAAAAAACGAGCCGAACTTGACCACAAAAACTTTGCCCAGCAATCGGCTAATCAAAGCAATGTCATCCAACTCGTTACCGGTATGCAGGAAATCAAGCTCAACGGCTGCGAACAGCAAAAACGCTGGCAGTGGGAACACATCCAGGCCAGGCTGTTCCGCTTGCGGGTAAAAGGCTTGGCCCTGGGACAATATCAGGATTCGGGAGCGGTACTTATCAACCAGATAAAAAATATCCTGATTACTGTTCTGGTCGCAGAGTTGGTCGTTTCCGGACAGATGACGCTCGGTATGATGCTGTCTGTGCAATACATCATCGGTCAATTAAATGGGCCTGTTGATCAGCTCATCGGTTTCTTCCGCTCCATGCAGGACGCCAAGTTAAGTCTGGAACGCCTCGGCGAAATTCACGATAAAGAAGACGAAGAAAACATTGAGGAGCAAAAAATACAGGATATTCCGCTAAACAAAGATATCCGGATAACAAATGCCAGTTTTTTCTACGATAAAACATCCGTCGGCGAACCGGTACTGAAAAACATCAACCTTACGATTCCTGCCAACAGGCAAACGGCAATTGTCGGCACAAGCGGAAGTGGAAAAACAACACTTGTCAAACTGCTGTTAGCTTTTTATCCCTTACAAAAAGGTACAATCAGCCTCGGAAACAATCCCTTGAACGCTTACAGCCTGCGAGCATGGCGCAAACGCTGCGGGGTAGTCATGCAGGACGGCTTCATTTTCTCCGACACCATTGCCCGGAATATCGCACCGGGCGAAGAATCTATCGACAAACAAAAACTGCTTCATGCCGTAACTGTTGCCAACATCCGCGACTTTATCGAATCCCTTCCTTTGGCTTATAATACCAAAATCGGCAGCGAAGGCCATGGATTGAGTCAGGGACAAAAGCAAAGGATTTTGATTGCGAGAGCTGTTTACAAAGAACCGGAATTTGTCTTTTTCGATGAAGCGACCAATGCGCTGGATGCGAACAATGAACGGCAAATCATGGATAACCTCAATGATTTCTTCCGAGGCAGAACGGTAATTGTTGTAGCGCATCGTTTAAGCACAGTTCGCCATGCCGACCAGATTGTCGTGCTGGAAAAGGGAGAAATCGTAGAAATCGGAACGCATGAGGAACTAACAGAGAAGAAAGGAGCCTATTATAATTTGGTTAAAAATCAATTGGAATTGTAAATAAATGGATAAGCACAAAATGAACGAAGAAAATACAATCGAACTGCGTAGCGAAGAAATGCAGGACATCCTGTCCCGCCCGCCCCACCTCCTTGTGCGAAGCGGCATTTCGGTAATCTGCGCCGTCATCCTGCTGCTGATTGCCGGCAGCTTCTTCTTTAAATACCCTGATATTGTAACCGGAGAAATTGTCATCACAACAAAGAACCCACCTGTTTGGCTCATTGCCAAGACCAATGGAAAAATTAAGGAACTGAACTGTTCGGACAAGCAATCGGTAAAAAGTGGGGAAATCCTTGCTGTAATTGAAAATCCGGCCGAAACGGCTGATGTCCTGTCATTGAAGGCCTTCATCAGAGATTTTACCGGTAGAGACACGGCACGCCACGTTTCTACATTGCTTCCCGAGAATTTGCAGCTCGGTAATATCCAAAATGTTTTCTCTACATTCATCAAGGCAACAACCGATTACAATAATTTCCTTTCCCTCGGTGCTACCCAAAAAGAGAAGGAAGCCCTAAATACCCAAATCTCGGTACATAAAACTTATACCTTCAATCTCCGTAAGCAATTGGAACTGAAACAAAAGGAGCTGGAAATTGCCCAATCGGCCTACGAACGGGAAAAACATCTGTTCGAAAAAGGAACCATCTCGAAAGCAGAAATGGAAACTGCAGAAAGCGCTTGGCTGAATGCCCGCCAATCCCTTCAACAAATCAAAACAACGATTGCTTCCGACCAGGTAGAATCGGCACAATTGCAGGAGTCACTTTCCAAACTCGACATTCAGTACCAAAGGGAACAAAACAGCCTGCTTTCCAACCAGCAAACAGCTATTAACGAGCTGCAAACGGCCATCGAAAACTGGGAGCAGACTTATCTTCTCGCCAGTCCGATCAATGGGACAGTTACCTTCAACACGTTTTGGACAAACAATCAATTCGTAAACCCAAACGACAAAGTATTGGCAGTTATACCTGAAAATTCGGGAAAGATTATCGGCCGGATAAAAAGTCCGGAAGCAATGTCGGGGAAAATCAGGGAAAAGCAAAGGGTGAATATCAAGGTAAACGGTTTTCCGTATATGGAATATGGGACTTTGCAGGGCGAAGTGAAAGCGATTTCGCTTGTCCCCAGTGAAAATAATTACCTCATTGAAGTGGCTTTAACCGACGGATTGACAACAAATACAGGGAAAACGCTTGGTTTCACCGGCGAATTGTCGGGAATGGCGGAAGTCATTGTCGATGACCGCAGTTTATTTAACCGAATTTTTCAGCCTTTGAAATTTCTGTTACGGAAACATGTAAGGTAACAGTGAAGGAAGATTTTGTATTTTCGTCATTGCGAGCGAAGCGAAGCAATCCGGAAAAATTTTTACCCGTTTGTCTGCAATTAAATAATTTCATGTATCTTTGTGGAAATAATATTTAATATGAAAATAACAGAAGATAAAGTAGTGTCGGTGACCTACGATTTAACGGTAGAAGACGGTGATCAAAAAGAATTGATGGAACGCGCCACCCGCGAGCATCCTTTGACTTTCCTCTTTGGAATGGGCATGATGCTCGAAACATTTGAAAAAAATCTCGAAGGCTTGCAAGTCGGCGATCATTTCTCCTTCGTTTTACAACCCGAAGAGGCTTACGGCGAATTTGTTGAAGCCAATGTAGTAGAATTGCCTAAATCCATTTTTGAAATTGACGGAAAATTCGATTCGGAACGCATTTCCGAAGGACAAACGCTGCCGATGATGGATGCGCAAGGCCATCGCTTGATGGGTTCGGTGTTGGAAATCAAACCGGAAGTTGTCGTGATGGATTTCAACCATCCCTTGGCAGGTGAAACATTGCATTTCGACGGCGAAGTGATTGATGTTCACGATGCTACGCCCGAAGAAATCGCTGCGCTCACGAACGAAGGCGGCTGCGATTGCGAACAATGCGACAGTGCTCCCGGCGACGAAAGTTGTGGTTGCGGCTGCAATGGCTAAAGCATGAATACATTCGGTAATTTATATCGGTTGACTTCGTTCGGGGAATCGCATGGAGCAGCGATTGGTGGAGTGATCGACGGTTGCCCGGCAGGTCTGGAGTTGGATATTTCGTTTATCCAAAAGGCTTTAGATCGCCGCAGACCCGGTCAGTCTTCATTGACGACTTCGCGTCAAGAATCCGATCAGGTAGAATTTTTGTCCGGCACTTTTGAAGGACGAACGACCGGAACGCCGCTTGGATTCATCATCCGCAATCAAAATCAACATTCGGACGATTATGAGAATTTGCGCGACGCTTACCGTCCTTCTCATGCCGATTTTACTTACCAGCAGAAATATGGCATTCGCGATCATCGCGGCGGCGGGCGTTCGTCGGCGCGCGAAACAGCCACGCGTATCGTGGGCGGCGCGATTGCTCAATTGGCTTTGCGGGAATTAGGCGTTTCGATTATCGCCTATACTTCGCAAGTCGGTACTATTCAATTAAATAAATCCTATTCTTCCTTAGATCTGAATTTAGTCGATGCAACACCCGTCCGCTGTCCTGATCCGGCGATTGCGAGGCAAATGATCGAATTGATAGAGCAAGTGAAGGCCGAAGGCGACACGATTGGCGGCGTGATTTCCTGCGTTTGCTGCGGTGTGCCTACCGGCTGGGGCGAACCGGTTTTCGGAAAACTGCATGCTGCTTTGGGTAACGCGATGCTTAGCATCAATGCTGCTAAAGGATTCGATTACGGACTTGGATTTGAAGGAGTTAATTATAAAGGTTCCGAAGTGAATGATCTTTTCTATCGCCGCGACGATGGAACGTTGGGAACGAAAACCAATCATTCGGGCGGCATTCAAGGCGGGATTTCCAACGGTTCAGCTATTTATTTCCGCGTAGCTTTCAAACCGATAGCCACGTTATTGCAAAAACAAACGACCGTTGATAAAAACGGACAATCCATTGAATTACAAGTAAAAGGACGACATGATCCTTGCGTGTTGCCTCGCGCTGTGCCGATTGTCGAAGCCATGGCTGCTATGACTTTGCTGGATTATTATTTGTTGGCGTCGAGCCAAAGCAAAGCGCGCTCCAAATCTTGAGGCGTGTCGATGCCGATGGTTTTTTCCTGTGTCACGCGCGTTGTAATCGTGTACCCGTTTTCAAGCCAGCGCAATTGCTCCAGCGATTCGGCTTTCTCCAAATTTGAAGGCGACAGGGTAATTAATTCTTTTAATATTTCGGCTTTATAAGCATAAATTCCTATGTGTTTGTAGAATACGTGCGACTGCAACCATTCGGAGAAAGGTTTTTCCCGAACATACGGAATCACCGAGCGGCTGAAATAAAGAGCTTGTTGTCGCGCATTTACTACTACTTTCGGCGTATTCGGATTGAATAAATCTTCCGGCGTATTTTCCGGCGTAAACGCTTGAATCAGCGTTGCAATTTGTGTTTCATTTTCCAGAAAACATTGTTTCAGCAATTCGATTTGCGAAGGCCGGATAAACGGTTCGTCACCTTGAATATTCACAACGACATCGTAACTGCTTTTCAATTGAGTATAAGCTTCGTAGCAACGATCGGTTCCGCTCCGGTGATGTAGCGAAGTCATGATTGCATTGCCACCGAAACCTACAACTGCGCTTGCAATTCGCTCGTCGTCGGTTGCGACTACCGTTTCGTCCAATAATTCCGAAACGCGCTCATAGACCCGCTGAATCATCGGTTTGCCACGCAGGTCAATCAACGGTTTTCCCGGAAAACGAGTCGATGCGTAACGCGCGGGAATAATACCTACGAATTTCATAAATCTCTGATTTTCAATATGTTTTTATATTCCCCAACTACCCAGAGAATATCGCCTTCTTCCAATTCCAAGTGAATATCGGGATTGAGCATTGAGCAGTTGTTTCGTTCAATTCCGATTACCATACAATCATAACTCTCTTGTATTTGCGAAGTTTTGATGGTTTTTCCGATCAACGAAGAACCGGCTTCGATTTGTACTTGCTTGATTTGCATTTCGTTGGCTGTCTTGTCGGGACGTTCGGCATATTTTTGCCGTTTTTCTTCCAAGCGTCGCTGAAACTGTTCCATTTGCTTATCTGTGCCCAGCACAACAAGGTGGTCGCCGGGGTAAATCCGTTCTTCGCCGTTCGGCACGTTGATTCGCGTGTCGCCCCGTACAATGGTAATAACATTTATGCCGAAAAATTGCCGGAAATTCAGTTCTTTCAAGGTTTTACCTACAATAGAAAAATGCGGTTGAATCACAAATTCCGACAAGTGTAAATCTCGTTCCAAAACTTGATTGACAAATCCTTTGGTCACAGGCGATCGCGCATCTTCGTATTTCTCTTTTTCGTTCAGGTTGTCTTTAAAGCGTTGCTCCAATCTAATGGATCTTGTACGTAAATGCTTGGATGCCGCAAAAATAAGCATTAATACGATCGCAATGCCTGCTGCCAATATGAAATGCGTATGAAATAATTCAAAAAGAACGTAAACAATTAAAGCCGTGCACATGAATACACGAAGAACAATCGTAAAAATCAAAGGGCCACGGTTGACTTTATTCCTCCGCCACAATTGAATAAACTCAATGGAATGATCTTTTTTGATGATAATAGCACGCAAAAACGGAGCGATTATGGAGAGAATGATCGTAGCCGAAACGATGTTGCCTTTGAGGCCGGGCAGTATGTGTTGCATCCAGGGTGCACCGTAATTCAAAGCGAAAAATACAACGATGATACAAAGAAAATAATACAGCAAAACCGTAATCGCCATCTGTGTCAACAGTTTATTCCACAAGTTATTATTATTGACCGGACGTGCGCCGGAATTATTTTTCTCAAAAAAATTCAGCCATTTGGCCGGGATTTTCTTTTCCAAGAAATTATACGCCGGATCGGCCAGTTTCATCATGTAGGGTGTAACAAAAATAGTGATAACCGATGCTGCAACAACAATCTGGTACAGAGATTCTTCAATCACTCCTAACGAAATTCCCAAAGCTCCGATGATGTAAGAAAATTCCCCGATTTGTGTCATGGAAAATCCTGCCGAAACGGAAGTTTTTAAGTTTTGCCCGGCAAGTAAAATTCCGGTGGTCGCGAAAATCATTTGTCCGATAATAACTAACAGGCTGATAATCAAGATAGGAACGATATAATCGCCCAAGCCGGCTACTTGTACCATCATTCCTACTGAAACGAAGAAAATAGCGCCGAAGAAATTTTTAATCGGAATAATTATTTTTTCAATTCTTTCAGAATCAATGGTTTCCGCCATGATCGAACCCATGATGAAAGCGCCTAAAGCTGAAGAAAATCCGGCCTGAGTAGCCAGAAAAACCATGCCGAGGCAGAAGGAGAGCGATACGATCAGCAAAGTTTCTTCGTTCAGGAAACGCTTCGTTGTCCGGAGGAAAGTTGGAATCAAAAAAGTACCCAGCAAGAACCAGAATAGCAGGAAAGCTACCAATTTAAAGATACTGTACAACATGTCCGCGCCTGCAAATTTTTGACTGACAGCCACCGTCGAAAGTAACACCATCATCAAAACGGCAACCAAGTCTTCGATAATCAGGATGCCCAGCACAATGCCGGCGAAATTTTTATTCGTTAAGTGCAGATCGTCAAACACTTTAATAATAATCATCGTGGATGACATGCAAAGCATCGCGCCCAAAAACAAACTCGTAATATGCGACCAACCAAAGCAGATTCCGGCGAAATAACCCAGACACACCATCGAAATGATAATGAAAAGGCAGGCGATTAAAGCCGTCGTTCCCACTTTCATCAACTTCTTGAAACTGAACTCCAAACCTAAACCGAAAAGAAGGAAAATAATTCCAATATCCGCCCAGGTCTTGATATTTTCGTAATCGTCGCTTTCTTTCGAGATGAAAAACGAAATGACAATTCCGGCGACGATATACGCTAGAACCACAGGTTGTTTCAAATATTTAAACAAAATGGAAAAAATGCCGGCAACTCCGAGTATTAACGTCAGATCCGAAATGAGTGAAGGTAATTCAGACATGATTTGTAGGATAGTTTTAATTGATGAATATTACTCTCGGTTACAAATATAAACAATTTTCAACAAATTACAAAGTTCGCCTAAATCCAATCGTCGCTGTCAGCCCCAATAATTTCGTGCTTGGTAGAAAAACAATCGGTATCTCGTCCCATTCGGGTGGTATCATGTCCAATCCCAAAGTGAAAGAAAGACTGTTTTTCGAATTAAATGGTTTCAATAATCCCGCTGAGTAGGAGGAAACTGGTTGCAAAACTGTGGTTCGTGAAGTCCGTAGCACATAGTAACTTATTCCTGCGGAGAAAGTCGGGCGAATTTTTCCGCTGGGATACACATACGAAAATTGTATCGGAAAGACAAACAAATGATGATCCAAGGCCATTATGCCTGTGTGGAAATACCAGTTTTCATTGGAGCGAGGAAACCATAAATAAATATTGGCTCCGATGGCGGGAGAAACTGAAGAGAAATTAATTCTCTCAATATCATCCCATTGTTTCAAAGGAAGATAGCCTCCGGCAAACGGCTCGATCTGTACCTTGATAAGAGGGAGCGGACGTTCAAAAACAAGGCAAGGTTCGCTTTCGGAACAAGTTGCTTTGTGATAATCTTTGGCCAAACGGATCAAATTTTGATGGCCCGGCTCTTTGATCTTGCTGATTTCCTTTTGCAACTGAGGCGCTTCCGCCGTTTCGTAATTCAAAAGTCCGATGTGCCGGGTAGATTGGTAAAAATAATCGGCGCCATCTTTTTCTTTTCTGCGAATGCCTTGGCTATAAGGAATTAACCTTAACGGTTCATTTTCTTTTTCGATGTAATAATGGTCGCCTTCGTTGTTTCGCAAATAATAAATATTCATTTTTCCCTTGATGAGAAATTCGAGAAAATGCGGCCGGTTATTAATTGTGTACGATACATAATATTTGCTGTCGGTGAAGCGGTAAGCTTGAATCTCGCCGGGAAAATATTCTGTTTTTACATCATTACCGGATTTGAAGCGGCAGATTCGCCCCATCGTATCGTCGCCTCGGTAATCGATTTGTCCGTAAACCGTATCTCCCTGCAAAGTAATGATATAGCCGGGACGATAATTGGTTTGAGCCTTTAGTTCACAAACCAAACAAAAGAACAGAAAAAGTAGCAGAAAGTTTTTCATAACTATTTGTTATTTTATATTGGCGCAAATTTACAGCTTTTTCTTTAATTTATCAATGTCGGATTACAGTTGTCGGAACTCCGTAGGTGAGGGTAGCGACAAGCTATTCACAGTAAACGCCTTTGTGTACAAAAAAATTCAACAAGTTGTACAAAAATATTCGACAGAAAAATGATTCATATCTTCTTCCTTGTTTCTATTTTTGCATCATAATTAAATATTAAAATGATGGAAGAGATAAAGAGAGACTTGGAAGAAAAAAAAACGCCGATGTGCGCCTATTCGGAGGAGCCGAGTAATGTAGTGGAAGAACCGGCTGCGGCCTACGGCGGGCAGCGCTATTCCTACGCCGATTATCTGACTTGGACGGATGATGTCATGCGGGAAATTATCAATGGAATTGTTTATCCGTTTTCCGCGCCTTTACGGAGGCATGCCGAAGCCATTATCCCGTTTCTTACGAGGGCATGGTTATTCATTAAACGCAGAAAAGGGAAGTGCGAAATTTATACCGCCCCGTTTGATGTGCGCTTGCCCAAAAATGGAGAAACGGATGATAACCAAATTTTTAACGTTGTACAACCGGATATTTGTGTGGTTTGCGATCCTTCCAAATTGGACGAAAAAGGGTGCATTGGCGCACCGGATTTAATTGTGGAAGTTTCCTCTCCAAGTACCCGGAAACGCGATTTGTATGAGAAATATAATCTGTATGAATCCGTTGGCGTGAAGGAATATTGGCTGGTTTCGTTGAAAAATAAAATGGTCACAGTATTCCTGCTGAATCCGGAAGGAATTTATAATGAAGGAATTATATATGAAGTCGTGCGTGGGCAAACGAAAGTGCCGGTACAAACATTGGAAGGATTGGTTATCGACTTGGAAGAATTGTTTCAAGAGTAATTCGTCGTTTTTGATTTGACATACAAAAAACTGCCCAAACCGCATCATTGCCGTTT
Source organism: Dysgonamonadaceae bacterium (assembly GCA_031261015.1). Classification (GTDB taxonomy): domain Bacteria; phylum Bacteroidota; class Bacteroidia; order Bacteroidales; family Azobacteroidaceae; genus Azobacteroides. Next base: position 11,226 of record JAISKG010000029.1, read on the forward strand.
GGACAGTTTCTTTGTTTTGATTTTTATTTCTCCGGAATTCGCATCTTATAGAACGAACGCCACACAAAAAACAATCCAATGATTAAAAACGGAATAGCGATATATATCGAATAGTCGCCTTCGCCGCCCGCTTTCATTTCAATACAAATCTCGGTCGCCAATAATCCGAATAAGGTCGAGAATTTGATGATCGGATTTAACGAAACGGAGGAAGTGTCTTTGAATGGGTCGCCCACAGTGTCGCCAATAACGGCAGCTTCTTGCAGCGGCGTATTTTTTTCTTTCAATTCTACTTCGACAATCTTTTTGGCATTGTCCCAACTTCCACCGGCATTAGCCATATAAATTGCTTGGAATAAACCGAATACGGCGATCGAAACCAAATAAGCCACAAAGAAGTTCGGGTCGATGAAAGCGAAAGCCAAGGTCAACGAAATCAAAGCAAGGAAGATATTCCACATCCCTTTTTGAGCGTATTGCGTACAGATTTTAACTACTTCTTTCGAATCGTCTTCACTGGCTTCCTTTTGATCCAGATTAAATGTTCGTTTGATAAATTCTACCGTGCGATACGCTCCGGTGGTAACTGCTTGGATGGATGCGCCGCTGAACCAGAAGATTACTGCGCCGCCGCAAATCAATCCGAGAATTACCGGCGCGTCGGTCAGCGACAGATTCAACAATCCAACTCTTTCCAATAACAAGATAATGGAAAAAATCATCGTCGTTGCACCCACGACAGCTGTTCCGATCAATACCGGTTTGGCCGTTGCTTTGAACGTATTTCCGGCCGAGTCGTTCGCTTCCAAGAAATATTTTCCACGTTCAAAATCGGGTTTGAAACCATAATTGGTTTCGATATCTTTTTCAATATTAGGGATTTGTTCGATTTGCGATAGCTCAAATACCGATTGCGCATTGTCGGTTACAGGGCCGTAACTATCGACTGCGATCGTCACCGGACCCATACAAAGGAATCCGAAAGCCACCAATCCGAAAGCGAAAATCGAAGCGTGCGGACCTAAAATTTCCGTCAATCCCATTTGTGCAGTGAAATAAGCGCCGGTCATCAAAGCGACAATCAGCAAGCCCGTCCAGAATGCGCCGAAATAACCGGCTAC
>JAISKG010000129.1 GCA_031261015.1 Dysgonamonadaceae bacterium
TGAGCATCGAATCCGGATTTAAATCCGGATTCGATGCTCAAGTGCAGTTGGTATTTACACAAAAAATTTTATCAATCCAAAATGGACAACAATCCGATAGAGCCTCATCCTCTGCCTCCTTTCTTCCCAAAAGGCGCTAAAATCCTCATGCTCGGCAGTTTCCCGCCACCCAAAGCCCGCTGGAAAATGGATTTCTTTTACCCAAACTTTCAAAACGATATGTGGCGAATTTTCGGCTGGGTTTTCTTTCGCAATAAAAATTATTTCCTGACGGAAAATGAGAAAGCGTTCAATGAACCGCTATTACGTAGTTTTTTGTCCGAAAAAGGGATTGCTTTGTGGGATACGGCGATGGAAGTTGTTCGGCAACAAGGAAATGCTTCGGATAAGTTTTTGGAAGTGATTCGTCCGATTGATTTGGAAGACACGTTATCGAAATTGCCTGAATGTAAAGCAATTGTTCTGACCGGACAAAAAGCAACGGATATTCTGATCAGTTTGCTGGCCTGCGAAGAACCGGCGGTTGGCTCGTATGCAGAAACAAATTACCACGGCCGTCTTTTGCGGATTTACCGGATGCCGTCATCCTCACGAGCTTATCCTAAACCTTTGGAAGACAAAGCGGAAGTGTATGAAAAAATGTTTCGGGAATTGAGCTATTCAAATTCCACAACGGTGATGCCGGCTCCACCTAACTGAACGTTCTCATCCTGAAATCGTTGGATGCCGGATGTTGTTTTTAGGTAATCGCGAATAATTTGCCGCAAAGCGCCGGTGCCCGTGCCGTGCAAAATCCGAACACGCCCAACATTGCATTGGATCGCGTCGTCAATATAATAGATAACCGCTTGCAAGGCTTCCTCGCCACGCATTCCGCGAACGTCAAGCTCCGGTTTGAAATTTAATTTTTTCTCCGACATTATATCGGAACTGTTTGCATTCAAGAGATTTACGCGTGAGTTTTCCTTTTTCAATTTATTCCGGCTCATTTTCTCCAATTGATCGGAGCTAACCGTGGTTTTAATTGCACCGAAAGCTACGACGGCATTTTTCCCTTTCAATTCCATCACTTCGCCCACCGTTTGCTGACCTCGAATACGAACCGTATCGCCCGGCTGAATCGCATTGTCAACGGAAGTAATATTCTGATTAACAGTATTTTGATTTTTCGATTTCTTCTTTTTAAGCGGACGAGGCATGGGAATTGCTCCCGAAGTTTCGCCCATGTTTTGCAAAGATTGCCTAAACTCGGCTAATTCCTTGCGCAATTCCTTCGTTTTTTCCTTTTCTGCCTGAGCCTCTTTGATTTCCCGCACCGTATTTTCAATTTTAGCATTCGCTTCAGCCAACAATTGTTCGGCTTCCGTTCGCGCTTGCGCAAACAGCGTTTTCCGCTGGTTTTCCAATTTTTCCATCTCCGCTTGATAACGTTCGGTCAGTTCTTCCAAACGTTTTTCCTGCTGGCGGATCTGTTGCCGTTTCGATTCCCAATAGCGTTTATCGCGAACGATATCTTGTAAATATTTATCCATGTCCATATAATCTTGGCCGACTTTTTCGGCGGCTTCGGCGATTACATCTTCGGGCAAACCGATTTTGCGGGCAATTTCCACGGCAAAAGAAGATCCCGGATTACCGATCGACAATTTAAAAAGCGGTTGCATCTGATGGCGATCGTAGAGCATGGCGCCGTTGGCCACGCCTTCGTGCGCTTCGGCAAAGAGTTTAAGATTCTGATAATGCGTGGTAATCACGCCGAAACTTCGCTTTTGATTGAAGCGATTCAGCAAAGCTTCGGCAATCGCTCCGCCGATCTGAGGTTCGGTGCCGCCGCCAAATTCATCGATCAAAATCAAGGATTGCGGATGAGCATTTCGAACCATAAATTTCATATTCGTTAAATGCGAACTGTAGGTGGACAAATCGTTTTCAATGGATTGCTCGTCGCCGATATCCAAGAAAATATCTTGGAAAATGCCGGTTTTAGATCGTTCTTCGACCGGAATCAACAAGCCCGATTGCAGCATGTATTGCAACAAGCCGAACGTTTTGAGCAGCACGGATTTTCCTCCCGCGTTCGGCCCGGAAATCAATAAAATTCGTCCTTTCTCCGGATTCAATTCGATATCTAATGGAATAACGGGTTTATTTTGCTTGCGGTGAGCCAGATACAACAAAGGATGCACAGCGCGGAACCAATCCATCTGCACACGATCTTCCACTACCGGAAGAATTGCTTCCAAATCATTGGCCAACAAAGCTTTTGCCCTGATAAAATCAATTTCTGCCAAAAACCGATAGGAATGCAAAATTTCCGGAATTTCCGGCCGGATGCGATCGGTAAAAGCCGTCAGGATTCGTACGATTTCCCGTTTTTCCTCGCTTTCCAGTTCGCGGATTTTGTTGTTCGCCTCCACCACTTCGGCCGGCTCGATAAAAACCGTTTTTCCGGAAGAAGATTCGTCGTGCACAATGCCTTTGATTTTTCGTTTGTGCATCGGCGAAACGGGAATCACTAAGCGGCCGTCGCGCATTGTCGGCGTCACGTCTTTATCAACAAATCCTTCTGCTTGAACCGCTTTCAAAATATGTTGCAAGGTTTTGGAAATGCCGGCCGCCGTCTGCGCCAATTGCCGGCGAATTTGCGCCAATTCGGGTGACGCATTGTCTTTTACTTTCCCGAATGTATCTAAAATTCCGTCAATTGATTTAATTATTTGCGGAAAAACCGCTACATCGTCCGACAAAGCCAGCAAATGCGGATACGGATGATTTTCGCCTTCCTGTTTTGTTTGAAAAAAACGCACAATCGAATGAATCGTTTCCAAGGATCGGCGAATATCAAATAATTCTTTTTCAATTAAATAAGTTCCT
>JAISKG010000164.1 GCA_031261015.1 Dysgonamonadaceae bacterium
CCACCAAGAATCGAACTAGGGACACACGGATTTTCAGTCCGTTGCTCTACCAACTGAGCTATGGCACCAGCATTTTTGCGGGGACAAAGGTAAGTATTCTTTTTGAATATCCAAATACCTTGCAGACTTTTTCTTCCGAAAAATTACGTTTCTTCACTCAAAATCGAATTCCAGCCCTGCGCCGTCAAAGGAATTTCGGTGCCATCACGGGCAATCAAGCGGCAACCGGTAGCGGCTTCATCAATGTAGCCGATGATTTTGATTCCGTCGAGGGCGACGATTTTGTCATGCTCGCTTAAAGGAACAGTAAACAGTAATTCGTAATCCTCACCTCCGTTTAAGGCGACGGTCGCTACATTCATATTGAATTGTTCAGTCATCATAGCAGTTTGATAATCAATCGGAAGGCGTTCTTCGTAAATCCGGCAGCCAACCTTGCTCTGTTGGCAAATATGCAGAATATCGGAAGAAAGTCCATCGGAAATGTCAATCATCGAAGTGGGCAGAATTTGATTTTCCGCCAACATTCTGACGACATCTTTACGGGCTTCAGGCTTCAATTGCCGTTCGAGCAAGTATTCTTTTCCGGCAAAATCAGGTGCGAAATTTTTTTCGCCCGAAAAAACGGTTTTTTCACGTTCCAACAATTGCAAGCCCATATAGGCTGCACCCAGATCGCCGGAAACACAAATCAGATCGGTGTTTTTGGCCGTGTTGCGATAAACGATTTGGTCTTTTTCAGCTTCGCCGATGCAGGTTACGCTGATGCAAAGCCCTGTCAATGAAGACGAAGTATCGCCACCAACAATATCCACGCCGTAAATTTCGCAAGCCAGTTCCAATCCTTCGTAAAACGCATCCAGATCTTCCACTGAAAAGCGTTTAGAAACGCCGAGTGAAACCGTTATCTGCTTGGGTTGTCCGTTCATGGCGTAAATATCGGAGAAATTGACTATCGCCGATTTATAGCCCAAATGTTTCAGTGGGACATACGTCAAATCGAAATGGATGCCTTCCAACAGCAAATCGGTCGTGACCAAAACCGCTTTCTCCTTGTAATCCAACACGGCAGCATCGTCGCCGACACCTTTTACGGTGCCGGGCTGACGAGGTTGTAAATGTTCGGTCAAGTGACAAATCAAACCAAATTCGCCCAATTTAGCTATTTCCGTCATAATTGTTTAATCACTTCTTCCATAATAAACGCCATCTTGGGCTGAGCTATTTTGGCCGCTTTCTGCACTTCTTCGTGCGAAACTTCCACGATTTTACCCAAAACTCCTAAGTCGGTGATGATGGAAAAAGCCAGCACTTTCATGCCGCCATGGCGGGCAACAATTACTTCGGGAACCGTTGACATGCCCACCGCGTCGCCACCGATTACCTTGAAATAGTAATATTCGGCAGGCGTTTCAAACGTTGGTCCTTGCGTGCCGACATAAACGCCATATTGCAATTTGATGTTGTTCTTTTCGGCGATAGAAGTCGCCAAGTTCCTCAGTTTCTTGTCATAAGCCTCACTCATATCAGGGAAGCGAGTACCCAGCTCGGCGAAATTCTTTCCTCTCAGCGGATGTTCGGGGAATAAATTGATGTGATCTTCGATCAACATGATGTCGCCTATACGAAAAGATCCATTCATTCCGCCTGCCGCATTCGATACGAAAAGGTATTCAAATCCAAGCAATTGCATCACTCGCACCGGATAAGTTACTTGTTTCATATCGTAACCTTCATAAAAATGGAAACGTCCCTGCATGGCCAAAACCGGCTTGCCGCCCAATTTACCCACAATCAGTTTGCCACTGTGCCCTTCCACAGTCGAAACGGGAAAATGCGGGATCGTTTCGTAAAAAATTTCATGTTTGTCTGTAATGCTGTTTGCCAAATCGCCTAATCCGGTGCCTAAAATAACACCGATTTTAGTTTCTGCCGGAATCTGAGGCCGGAGAAAAGAAACTGTTTCTTGCAAAGTTTTTAACATATTGTTCTATATTTTGAATGAATAATCGTTCTTGATTCAATTGAAAACGCACTTCAATTGGAATGTAAAAAAGGAAGGGTTTCAGCGCTTCGGGAATATTTCCCGGTTGATCCGCCAAGCGCACGGCGTCTTTTTCGGTAGTCAGCAACAATTTTTTATTGTGCTTTATCTCCGTAAAAATCTGAATTATTTCAGAAATATCTTTTTTTGTAAACGCATGATGATCCGCGTAAATTAAGGTTTGCAAATCATCCGTATAAGATTTTACATAACGAATTAACGGATCTGGATTTGCAATTCCGGCAATCAATAAAAGCGAATAAGCTTCTTTTTTCAACCGGTCGAGATTTTCTTTTTTTACCGGATTATTTTCAGGGAAAACCGGCAATAAACCTTTATATTGATACGAAGTAGCGAATAATTCCTGTTCGGGAAAAAGATCTAATTTCTTTTGTATCAAACTAAATTCTTCCGAAGAAAATGAATCGGGACATTTGGTTACAACCACGATTTGCGCCCGCTTTTTCTGGTTTTGCGGCTCGCGCAAACGTCCCGCCGGCAACAAAGCATCTTCGGAAAATAAACGGTTATAATCTGTCAATAAAATAGATAACGAAGGTTTGACGTAACGGTGCTGAAACGCATCGTCCAATAAAACGATTTGCGGCCTCTGCTCTTCGGACAAAGCCAATAATTGCCGGATACCTCTACGCCGGTCGCCGTCAACCGCGACCAAGATTTGCGGAAATTTGCGAAACATCTGAAAAGGCTCATCTCCAATACTTTGACACGAAGCATTTTCACCGGCCAATACATAACCTTTGCTTTTTCGTTTGTAACCCCGACTCAATACCGCCACTCGATAGTTGGAACTAAGTAAACGAATAAGATATTCTGTATGAGGAGTTTTTCCAGTTCCTCCAATGGTCAGATTTCCAATCGAAATAACAGGGACAGGAAATTCTTCGGAAGGCAAAATGCGTCCATCGAAAAGTTTATTACGAACGGTTACTCCCAGTCCGTAAAGCCACGATAAAGGGAGTAACCATTTGTTTATTTGGAAATTACCGACCATCATTTATTTTTCTTTCACTCCGGTCATGATAATTTCGATTGAGTTTTTGGAATCCAACAACGATTGCGCCCGTTTTTGAATATCGGCCGGCGTAACGGCGTTCAACGTCTTCACGTATTCGGTGTAACCATCGTAACCCGTGCGATAGAAATTGACGATCGACGAACTCCAATAACTGTTTTCCTGCTCGTTTTCTTGTTGTTTTTTCAACATAAATTCTTTCACCTTGCCAAAATCTTCGGAACGAGGCCCGGCAGTCGCCATATTTTTAAATTCGCGTTGAACGATTTCGTTCAAATAATCGGCTTTACCTGCTTCGGTTTCAAAATAAATTTGAAGCGGAGTTTGTCCTTTCGGATAATCGGCAATGCGCGAAGAAACTCCTACGCCATAGCTACCTCCTTCATCTTCACGGACTTTTTCAGTATAAACGATACGAAGAATTTGTTGCAGCATATCGACTTCAATGCGGTTTTTCAACGTCGGATCTATCGTTGTCCAATAAAAATCAAGTACTGTCGATTTCAGATTTTCCATCTTTTGCGTAAAGTCATTCCGATGAATACCTGCCTGATAGTTGTCGGATATAGCCACAAAACTTTCTTTCCGGTGAATCGTTGGAAGCGATCCCAAATATTTAGCTATCAACGGCTTGGCAATTTCCGGAGCGATATTGCCCGTGAAGACGAAAGTGAAATCGCCGGCATCGGCATAACGATCTTTCCGCCAATTCATTATCGTTTGATAATTGGCTTTGTCGAGATCGCCGGCACGCAGGCGGCCGTTACGTGCTTGATTGACATACAATTCTTTACCGATCGTATCGACCAACGCAATATCCGGGTCGGCTTCCTGACTTTCCAACTGCGATTTCAAGCGAGCGATAAACGATTGGTAGGCATCCGTATCCAATCTCGGAGCAGTAAAATTCAGGTAAATTAATTGCAGCAAAGTTTCAAAATCCTTCACGCTCGACGAACCCGACATGCCTTCGTAAATCAATCCCATCGTCGGATTTACACTCGCTTTTTTACCGGCTAATACCTTGGCTAAATCGGTTTTACTGAAATTTCCCAAGCCGCCGATGTTGGATAAATAATCATACAATTTGATATTGACGGGATCCGTTTCGGGGAAATGCGAGGAGCCGCCGGGACTGGTCGCGCCCACCAAAATTTCGTCGTCTTTGAAAGTCGTAGGTTTGATTACCACTTTCACGCCGTTGGACAAAGTCAACACAGTCGTGCCGAAAGTGGCGTCTTTTGTTTCGGCAGTAATTTTTCCGCCTTTAGGTAATTCCTTCATTAAAGGCTCGTTGCTTACTGTTTCCTGGATCGGTTGGATATCTTCGCTCTTTGCTTCCTTGAACCAGCGGATCATATCTTCTTTCGATGGTAAAACGACGTCGTCTTTTTCGGGAGCAGTCAGGGTGATAACAATATTATTGTCGCTGATTAATTCTTGAACGTATTGATTCACAGCTTCCAGCGGAATATTCGGAGTCAAAGTGGACATCAAATTAAATTCCGTTTCGATACCCGGAATGTAACCGCCATTGCTAAAATGTTCTACATATTCGCGGACATATTTTTCGTTTTGCGTTTTATCCTTTTCGTTGAACAAATTTTCGTAGCGGTTCAGCAAATTACTCTTTGCACGTTCGTATTCCGAAGCCGTAAAACCGTATTTATTCACGCGTTCGATTTCGCGAACAATCGTCTTGAATCCTTCTTCGATTTCGTTACCTTTAATATATACATCGCCGCTCAGCGATTGTTCGGTATTCGTATAAATAAACCAATCATTTCTGACACTGGCAAATAAGAAGGGAGGATTAGCTTGTTGCGTCAATTCCGTCAAGCGTTCGCGCATGATTTCGGAAAGGACGGAATCGAAATAATCGAGCATGAATCCGGCGATCGATCCGCGTAATTCCAAAGGTAAAGGCTCATGTTTGAAGTCGATAGATGCGCTGATGACCGTCGCTTCCTTGTCGGTAGCAATACCTACGATCGGCTCTTCGTTATCTTCGACCTCCACATAAAATCGTTCCGCAGGATTAACCGGCGCAGGAATGTCGGCAAAAATTGCTTTCAGGTTACTTTCGATTTGATCGACATCAATATCACCTACAATGATAATCGCTTGTAAATCGGGGCGATACCATTTAGCATAATAATCGCGCAATTCTTTGGGAGTAAAGTTCATAACCACTTCTTCCGTCCCGATCGGAAGACGGCTGGCGTAACGATTGCCCGGCATGATTTGCGGGAATAATTTCTCGATAATCCGGAAATTACCATCACTGCGCGAGCGCATTTCTTCGCGAACAACTCCGCGTTCCTTAATGATTTCACTTTCTTCCAAACTCAATGCGCCCGACCAGTCGTGCAGCATCAGCAAACAGGAATCGATGACGCCTTGGCGAGTAACAGGTACGTTGGAAATGTTGTAAACCGTTCGGTCAAAACTGGTATAAGCATTCAGATTTTGTCCGAATTTAACGCCCACCGTTTCCAGATAATTGGTGGTTTGATTGCCCGGAAAATTTTTACTTCCGTTGAAAGCCATGTGTTCCAAGAAGTGAGCCAAACCTCTTTGATTATCTTCTTCCAAAATGGAACCGACTTTTTGAGCGATGTAAAAATCAGCTCGACTTTTCGGTAATTCGTTGTGCCGCAGATAATACGTAAGCCCGTTATCCAATTTTCCGTAACGGACTTTCGGATCAATAGGCAAATCTTGCATCGGTTGCGCCAGCGATACGCTGAAACCGCAAAGGATTAATCCCACGATGCACGCCATTTTTTTCATTACTTGATTTTTCATGAATAGGTAATTTAAATATTTGTTAATTAATAGATCGCCTCTTCCATAATGGCTTGTTGGAAATCAAAATTTTTCCAAGCATTCCATTGTTGTTTTTGTTGATAAAGTTCCTTTCCGGTAATCCATTCATTGAAGCGAACTTGCGCGCCGCTCATTGATTCGCTCATCAATTCCGTAAAGAAATCTTTTTTTACCGGATAACTTCCTGTATAATAAGCGGTAATTCCGGCTTCTTTGGCAGCCAATTCGATAGCGTGGTTGATGCCGCCCAATTCGTCCACCAAACCGATCGCGAGAGCTTGATTGCCCGTCCAAACTCTACCTTGTCCGATATTGTCGATATATTCCTTGGTTTTCGAGCGGCCTTCCGCACAGCGACCGATGAATGTATCATATCCTCTTTCTATATAAATTTGAAGTAATTTTTCTTCGTCGGGAGTCAATGCGCGCGCCGGCAAAAGGCCGATGTCGGCAACGAACAAAGGCAACGAAAGCACTTGACTGCCCAGCAACGTATGCTTGTTGGTGCCATAGCCGTCATAAGTTGCGCCCATGCGCTTCGACAGTTCTTCGCCGCTGGGAAACATACCGAAAATGCCGATTGAACCCGTTAATGTAGAAGGCTCTGCCACAATTTTCGTAGCCCCGCAGGAAATGTAATAACCGCCCGAAGCAGCCACGTCGCCCATCGAAACGATGACTGGTTTCACCTCTTTCAATTCTCGCACTGCATTCCAGATTTGCTCCGAAGCATACGCGCTGCCACCCGGAGAATTTACGCGAAAAACAACAGCTTTTACATCTTCGTCTTTCTTTAATTTATTGAGTTCTTCCACGTATTTTTTAGCCGTGATGGCTGCGCCGGAAAACGGGCTGGATTCCAAATCGCCGACGATGCTTCCTTCTGCATAAAGAACGGCTATTTCATCTTTCGCTTTGTTCTTTTCCGTGTCGGGAACCGTGATCATATCTGCTACGCTCGCCAATTTCAGGTCTTTATCCTGTGGAACCGCTGTCAGTTCCTTCAAGTATTTTTCCACATCCGAGCCGTATTTCAAACCATCGACCAAACGGTAATTCACCAAGGAATCTGGATCCGTAAACAACAGATATTCATCGGCATAGATATTCAATGTGTCGATGGAAATGTGCCGGCTTTCCGAAATACCGGTCAAGATATTTTTCCAAATATCGTTCAGATAAGAAGTTACCTGCTCGCGGTTGGCGTCGCTCATTTTATCTTGTGTGTAAGGCTCTGTATAAGATTTATAAGTACCTACTTTGAACACTTGCATCGTGACTCCCCATTTTTCGTAAACACCTTTATTATACTGACGCGCGGTTCCCAAGCCCATAAATTCCAGCGCACCCTTCGGATTAATGAAAATTTGGTCGGCCACACTGGCGATATAGTACGAACGTTGCGAAAAAGTTTCGCCGTAAGCCACAACAAATTTTCCACTCTGTTGAAAATCGGCCAAGGCATTACGAATAGCCGCCGATGTGGCATAACCCGTATTAGTTATTCCTGCTTTAACATAAATTCCATGGATTTTCGGATTCGTTTTAGCCTTTTCGATGGCCGATAAAATATCATCGAGGCCATAGGTTTTAATACCCGATCCATTGAACAAACGATCCCAGGGACTGCTATTCTCCCGTTCGTTGATAATGCTGTTCAAATCCACTACTAAGATCGTTTTATCCTGCAAACGGTAAGCCGGAGCGCTCCCCACAGACGCCACAATACCCAGAAAAACAATCAAGGACAAAAAGGATAAAATCACGCTACCGATAATCACCCCAATCGTGGAGGCAAACATCATTTTTAAGAAACTCTTCATTGTTTAATATTTTAGATAAATTATAGATACTAAGTTATTTGAATCAAATATTCATACTGAAAATTAAAGTTTATTATTTTTCAATGAGCAAAGGTATAGATGTTTTTTGAGAAAAAGAAATTATTTTTTTTTGATTTAATACGTTTAGGCAAACAAAGTAATTTTTACCCTAATCCCAGCAAACCTCCGTTCGGTTCATAATGTTTAATTGGAAAATTTTATTTAAATTTGTCCTCCATTTTCAATAGAACTTTATAAAAATAAATCGCATGAAAAACAATTTCCTATCATTCCTCGTACTCTGTACCATTCTTTTCTCTTGTTCCAAACAGTCTTCCTATCAAGGACTTCCCTTCGAAAACGAGCAATACAAGCAAGGCGCCCAAGTCATTCCGGGAAAAATTTATTGCGCCTACTACGATCGAGGCGGCGAAGGCGTTGCCTACCACGATACCGACTCGGTCAATCACGGCAGCGGCGAACTTAACCCGCTAAACGGCAGCTATCTCCATGCTTTCCGCTCCGGCGAAGGCGTGGATATTTCTTACACCAAAAGTACCGACATCGACAATTCTCCTTACAATTTTGTGCAGCCGCCGATGGAAATGTTCTATGTCGGTTGGACGGAACCGGGCGAATGGACCCGGTACACAGTCCATGTGGAAGAATCCGGTTGGTACGAAGTCAGTATTTTATACACTTCGCACGATGGTGGAAAAATTTCATTATACGTTAATAATGAAAAACTTACAGATTCACTCACGCTTCCTACTACATTCAATCCCGCTGATCCGGAAGGTTTTCGCCAATGGCACCATTGGAATATTGTAGAAAATCTTGCCCGCGTACAATTGAAAAAAGGAACGCAAATTCTGCAGTTGACCACCGAAGAAACCGGACAAATGAATTATGCATGGCTGGAATTCAAAAAAATAATTCATTGAATAAATGCAAATTAAACAAATTACTGAAATTATTTGCTACAATTATTTTGTAAATTTGAAAACAAGGTTTACCTTTGCAGCCGCTTTGCCCGAATGCGGGTTAGGCGAAATAAAAGCGATCTTTGAAACATTTCCATAAACGACGTAGTACAGCAATATTAGATATATTGCAAAGCCAAAGGTAAATTAAGGAGTAATTGATATTTATATATCGAAGACTCCGTCAATTGTTCGAGCAAAGGATATTAAAAAAAACAAAATAACGAAGAAGAGTTTGATCCTGGCTCAGGATGAACGCTAGC